>JAYTEU010000169.1:0-8906 GCA_043734985.1 Chthonomonadaceae bacterium | reverse complement strand
GTAAACGGATAACGGTCCGCCCGCGCATAGGACGGGGCAAGGATATTGTAGGACAGGATACGCAAGGAACAACTCATTGGTCGATCAAACTTCCACTCCAATAACGCAATGTGGAATAAGGATACCCGAACGTTTTGGTGTTCGGCACTCAAATCCGTGCTTCTCGGCCGGCGGCTTGCCCGAATAATCACTTCTCGTGTTAGCCCATGAAGCGATGCACGCGAGACTGATGTGTTGCGGCTTCGAGTATGACGAAGCCCGGCGGGTCCGTATCGAAGCTGTTTGCATCAAGGCTTCCATGAGATTTGCTCGCCGTTTGCCGCTGTCGGAGATGGCGTCGCGTGGTTAGTTAATGTCGACTGCGAATTGACGTTTAGACTATCGTCTCGACTTTCGTGTCGTCCTTTTTGCTCTTGAAGACGGTAGGATAGCGCTTCGCCTTCTCGACAATCGCCCCTTGGGAACGCCCTGGCGAATTTCCCCGCACTTGGTACAAGCGGGCAGGCGTACCCAACTGCCCAACAATTCGGTTCAGGCCCCGCCGCAGCTGCTGAGGCGTCAGCGGACGCGTAGTGGACTCCCAGGGTTGACGGCGGGCAAGCCCGCTCTCACGCGCCAAGTACAACTGGTTCTCGGCACAACAGACCAAGTCTGTCCATAAAGAAAAGCGTTCTGGGGTACGAAGATGCACCTGCTCCCACAGCAGGTCTTGCTTCTTGAACCGGAACCCACGTTCAATGTAGTAGCGGCGTGCATACACGCAAGGAACCTCTTCTGCGGGCGGACACTCCTCCCCGCAGAAGAGGAACCAACTTACCCTGGGGTCGCGCTTGGTATACTTGGCTCCCTGCCGGGTCACACGAAAAACCGAAACCACCAGCGAACGGACTTCCTGAAAATGCAGGTTATCCCAACGGTCCACTTCCAGCCGCTCTGCCTTTTCCTCCGTGCCTTCCCAATGGGCATCGGGTACACCCTGGGTGGCCGGGTTCTGACAGCGAAACACATCTCCGTCTTCCCTGGGACGTCCTGGCCCTGGTTTATCGGGACGTGGGGGCTTGGCACGATAGAGAACACGGTTTTTGGCAAGGCGTAACAGCATATCGCAGGCAATCCCCTGCATGTGAAGAAGGAAGGCGACATTGCCATAGCCGCCATCTCCCAAAAACAGGGGGGCGTAGCGCCAACAAGACCACCAGGAGTTTTAACTGCTCTGCCATCACTTCGCCGGGTGTCTTGTGGCTTGGGATGCGCTCCACATCCAGCGTATAGACAAAACTGCTCGCCTCTTCCGGCATCACAGCCACAAAGGAGAACTGCCATCCGGGCGTGACGGGCTTTGTGCCTTCGGGCAGATTGGACTGATGCACATAGGTGCGGTCTCGTTCCGTAGACGACGCGGGTCTGGCAATCGAACTGGCATCGCCGGCGAGGACGGTCCGCTTTCCCGTTTCGGGAAGGCGCGCTGCTCTCCCTTGAAGATGCCCTGAGCCTGCGCGAAAGCGCCTGAGGCTGGGCGAGGTCGCAGTTTTGCGAGGTCATTCCGTTTTCGGCGTGGGAATAAACCCCGATTATTCATGAAGCCGATCTCGATCTCGACTTTCGAGGCATAGTGCAAGCAAATTGATCTGTACGTGAATTATCCGGGTAAATTCCTTGCCGGGTGACTACACAATGTCCGCCTTCGCGGACTTCGTTTCCAGTCCACGAAGGTGGACATTTTGTTCTCAATAACCGAGGACTTTAGTCCCACGGCCCCCAGAGCAGAGAACGGAATGACCCTGGCGGTTTTGCGTCCGTGCAGGAATACCCGCCCTCGAAGCATAATCCTTCCCCACGAACCGTCCCACGATTTCCGCCGCAGAGGAGCCGCCCATGCCGCCCGTACAACCCCAATGGTGTCCTGTCAATCCCTACCCGCTCTCCCGCTGAAAGACGGAGCTGATTTGGGAAGGCAAGTCCGACGAGTACGGCAGCCGCCGCGCACCTGCCCAGTGCCAGCTCTAAAAGCCTAGCCGAAGAAAGGCGATAGGAACCGCATATGAGCTTTCGCCTGGACGCCCACGCTGTTGCATTGCTTCCATTTACCAACAAGGATTCACAAACCCTTTACCACCGGATTGAGGTGGAGCATGCGCTTTGGCTCATCGAGCGCAATACGGATCGAGCCGTCGCCGTGCGGAAGCAAATTGGAGAGTCCACGCTATCCGCGTTGCAGGACATTGGCGACGCTATGGCCGGAATCGAGAATGCTCTCTGGGACATTCAGGCGTCCATCGAGGGCGGCTTCGCCCGAATGCACGAAGACTTGCAGGCCGTTGACAAGTCCTTGCATGCGATCCTCGACCGCCTCGATAATCCCCTCAGAGTAGCTGGTGAGGAACATGGCAGAAGAGGCCGCCGTGCCCTCGCGATGGCAGCGCTGAATTCCGGTTCATACCGCGAGTAACACCTGACTGACGCGGAAGCCGAATTTCGCCAACCCATTGAAAAGAACCGCTACGACCCCTCTTCCCACTTCGACTTTGCTTATACTCACTTCGCCCAGGGCGACCTCAATACGACCCTGGAGGGATGGGACGATGCGTACCGTTACGCCAAGGAAGATGCGCCAAAGTATGCGGTATACGTGCTGCGGCACATGGCACTTGCCCACTATGGAAAGGGCGAGTTCACAAAGGCTGCTAGCGTTGCAATGCAAGCCCTTTCGATAGACATCGGCAACGCGGAACCCGGCTATGACACCGCGAACGCCGAGCTTGTCTATGAATGTGCAAGGTACGCAGCAAGAGGAGGGCATAGGGAAGCGGCCCTGGATGCCCTAGAGGTAGCCGTTCGGATCGACGGCTACAATTACATAGCGTTTCTCGCTGAGCCAGATTTTCAGGCGGTTCGAGAAGACTTTCGCTCCAAGCACGACCATATCTTGAAGAACGGAATGACACATGGACTTGATCTGCTGAAGAAAATCGAGGATCGGCTCCACGAGTGCAGGAGCGTCTTGGAATCAGTCGATCTACGCCAGCGAATCATCGATGATCGTAACATCGATGATCGTAACGAAGATCTTGAAAAGCTTCAAAGCGCCATGAGTTCGGCACGCACAATCCGCGAGCTACAGTTGATTTGTCATGATTCGTCCGAGCTTGCCATGAAATGCTGCTCGTACGTCCTCAACCAGGCAGGCAGGCTGCAATCCAAAATTCAGAAAATGACCGATTCACAAGCGGAGCTTCGAGGGAAATACGGTATCGTGATCGTGGACCCATCCTCGACGTTGGGTATTGCGTTTATGGTTTTTCTAGTCTGGTATATCATCGGCGCACTTATCCTCGTCGCATGGCCATTTCCGGAGGATGGATATAAGCCAACTGTCGTTGGCTGCTTCCTAGGCTATGGTTTGTTTCTTGGCTTTCCGCTGACTTGGTCCTTGGTCCACCTGATCGTTCATCCGATCTTCAAACGCCGGGAGGAGGCGCAAAAGGAGCGGCTCTTACGGGACGGGCAAATCTGTCTCGATCTCTGGTCAACTGGTACAGCGCCGTTCCAGGCTGCCGTTCGCGACTTGGAGAATTGCGCACAGGGCCTCGCTTCAATTGGCCGGACGAATGAATGCCCGGGATATCCCTCTACACAGAGGTTGCGCCTTCATATTCCGCCAATAGCGTGATCCAACGACGGGAAGGCAGGTGGATCAGGGTTGAGCTGGGTAGAGGTTTTGGAATGACCGCTGTGCTGCTACCGCATCACAGCGCTGAATTCCCCCGCACTGCACCATCCGTTAGAGCGGACCAAGATTATGGGCCGGAGCAAAGAACACATTCTATTGCAGGCATACAAGCAAACTGAATGTGGATGACTCCACTCTGAGAATGCTGTGGGAGAAGCAGATCATCGCGATTCATTTCCCGCGCGACAAGAGTGGCGAGCTACTCGACTCAGATAACGAAAGCACAGAACCAGCAGATTACTCCTTGAAGCAGCGTCATGCTGTCCAGACGCTCGTCACCCTGGGCCGGGAAGGAGGATATGTGTGCACCGAGTATCGTGGTCTAACCGCTTGTCTGATCGGTAAGGTGCTACCAGGGACTGCCCTTGAGATTGTCACCGGGCGTTGGGGGGGCAGGCGAACATGCAGGTCGCATTGCGATGTTGAAGAGCCTGCGCTTAACGCAAGTCAAGGAGATACCGGCGTCCGATCAGCCCGCAACAATCGTCGGACGCCCTCGCCAGGGAACGCTACTGCGCTGGCCTTCAGCAAAGAACGCAATCTCTGATCTTGTGGAGGGACGCGACGCCAATCTCGACCTTGACAGCCTTTATCCTTGGGAGCAGGAGATTATGTGCAGCGAGTTCCTGCGCGGAAGCCACCCGCCATTGCCGCTACTGGCTCATCTGCTGTTGCCCATCGGTCGCACCATGAAGGATATCGACATTCTTGCGCTAGCCGCGGATGGTAAGCGAATCTACTGCCAGGTAACACACCTCTCTCTTAACGCCGCTCAGCCAAAGTTACGTCGTTTAGCCGACAATGTGGCCGACGCTAATCACGCTGTCCTATTCTGTGACTGCGACCAAATCGACTCATTGACCGACGTTGTCATCTATCCGATTGCGCTTGCATTCGAGCAATTCAGGGCAACGCCGAGCGGCGCAGCGTGGATGCATGGTCTGAGGCTGCGGTAAGATCACCGACGCGGGCATAGGCGAAGATGGCTCCGGTGACGCGCGCAGGGATCGAGGTCATGGTACAATGGCATCATTGACTTAACGTGCAAGAGGAACGAATCTGGCATCTGCACCGCGAAGCGAATCGACAACCGTGTTTGCCGAAGCGATCGTAGGTGAGGACGGCTCACTCCACCTGAATCCTCCGGCCCCCAGCCTGAAACCGGGTGAAAGAGTGCTGCTTAGCATCTCGCCAATGGTGACAACCCTGTCTGGCGTGGAGACGCTGCAGCGAGGCTCCGTCATTCGGTACGACGATCCCTTTGGGCCGGGCGCGCCACCTGATGAATGGGAAGCGTTGCGAGGGTGCTGATCGGCTGCTATTGGAGGAAAGATGGCAAAGACAATCACGTTGGAACAACTAACTCCCGATACACAGAAGGTATTGGAGGAGCTCTTTTCCGCGGAGGAGCCGATTGTCCTTTCGCGAAACGGTCGACCGTATGGCGGAATGATCGCCTACCGGATGGAGGACGAGACGCAGGCTACCCTAAGCCAGGAAGAGGAGCGCGACCTACTAGACGCGGTTGCTCAAGGCGAATCGGACTACCGGAACGGCAACTATTCGACGTTGGAGCAGTTCAAGATCAAGCACGCCGGGCGGTTGCGCGGCGCTACGAAGTGAAAGCTACGCTTCTCATCCTGCCGCGCGCCGAAGCCGACTTGCTTGAGATGTCGTTGCCTGACTTGAAACGTGTTGTCGAGACATTAGACTTTCTTTGTGAATTCCCGGATGGAGCACAGACCGCAGGATTGGAAGGTGCGCCGGAGCTACGCCGCGCAGTGTCGGGGAACTGGCTCATCTACTATCGCTTTGCTGCGGAGAGCCGTCATGTTCTGATCTACACAGTCCGACACGCGCGCAGAATGCCGCCCGAACTCCTCGATATTCTTCCCGAATAACGGTGGGATATCACAACGTGGACTTCGTCGTCTGGGCGCTCTGAACAGTGTCCAAGAAGTCGCTCCCCGTGTTCGCGCTGGTCCACGCAATCATGCCCGTTACGGAGGAGCCGCCCCGCGCCGTCCGCAGATACCCCTCGCGGGTGCGAAGGCCCTCGAGCGAAGACGTTCAGGCGCTGTGAAAGTATTCGGCAAATTTCGTCCGCGCAAAAATGCGTCGCTTCAGAATGCCCGGAGAGGTACCCCCAGGCAAAATCGAGGCAAATATGACCCGTCATTTTCGCCAAATTGCGCGGTTTTCGGATTTCTTTCACACCGCCTTCACGTCGTCGCGCCCATGCAACCGCCTATAAGCGCCAAAATGACAACACCAGTCCCACTCCAACTCGCCATGCCCGACGCCGAAGTCCTCCTCTATCCCGGCTTCTTCCCTACGCAGGAGGCGGACGCCTTCTTCGCGGCCCTGCAAACCGGGATCGCCTGGGAACGGAAGTCGATCAGGCTCTACGGCAAGGAGATCGAGATGCCGCGGCTCACCGCCTGGTACGGCGATCCCAGCGCGACATACACCTACTCCGGCCTCACGGAGACGCCCCGGCCTTGGACGCCCGCGCTGCTCACGATCCGCGAGCGCGTCGATGCTGCCGCCGGGGTCGCGTTCAACAGTGTCCTGCTCAACTACTATTGCGGCGAGCGCGACAGCATGTCCTGGCACAGCGACGACGAGCCGGAACTGGGCCGCAACCCCGTCATCGCCTCCATCAGTTTCGGCGCGGCGCGCAGGTTCCAGTTCAAACACTGCACAGCCCCGGCCCTCCGCGCGGCGGTGGGACTAACACACGGCAGCCTCCTCCTCATGCGCGGCCCCACACAGCATCACTGGAAACATCAGCTCCCAAAATCCACCCGCCCGCTCGCCCCGCGCATTAATCTGACCTTCCGGATCATCTACCCACGAACGCCGATTAACATCTCGAAGACTCTGGAAACCCGGCCAGGCGCCGAATCTCGCCCGCGAGGTTCGGTCCTTCGCTATGACGACCCGTTCGGGCCAGGCGCGCCACCGGAGGATTGGGAAGCGCACCAATAAATCAAGTCGTAAGGTTCCTATGAATCTCGTAAGGAATCCACACGTTGAACGATCGAAGACCGTGCTGCCCCGCAGCAAGGGGGATCCAGGCATAGGGCCCCCGGGCCTCAGAGCGAAGACGTCACGTCGTCGCCCAGCCGCAGGCCCCCGAGCGAAGACGTTTTGGAGTTTCAGAAATTACCACCGGGCGTGAAATCGCCGCATTTGAGTGCGGAGCACGACCAGCGCGAAGCGCTTAATGCCGGGTCGTTTATGGACCCGGCCGCTCGGTACGGCATCGCAACAAGGCAACTACTGACTAAGTAGCCGGATTGAGGATAGGCCGAATGGCCTACCCTCCTCTATAATAATACAGGCCCTTCGCCTCATGCGCCGCTCCCCAATTTCGCTCAAAATAGAACTACTGAGACGATCATTCTCAATCGTACAATTCTACAGGCAACTAAGCGACAGTAGTTTGCCATTATTGGTAGTATTTGTGCCTTAGTGTCTTTGTGTGAGGTCTACTTCGCGTCTCTTTGCGACTCTGCGCCTTTGCGCGAGGTACCCGGTCTTTCGCCAAAACACACCTCCGAAAAATTTTCTTAGGTGCGCAAAGGCCGACACGGTTGTCAGATACGATCCGTATCCATCTTATACGCTTGAAGGCTGCCGAGTACCGAGGGCCTACTCGGCGGAGGCGATTACTTGCACGCAAACATCTATGCCGCCTGGATACTCTTTCTCCTCGGAGCGCTTACGGGCGCCGTGGCAGGCCTCTCCTTTCACCGCAAGGAGTGGCTCGGAGGATACGACTCGTGGCCGCGCCGGCTGATACGGCTCGGGCATATCTCCTTCTTCGGCCTGGGCTTCCTCAACCTGGCCTTCGCGCTCTCCGCCAACGCGCTGGGTATCGCGACCGGACTGAACGCACCTTCGTATCTGTTCATCGTCGGAGCGGCTTCCATGCCGCTCGTGTGCTATCTCAGCGCCTGGAAATCCCCATTCAGACACCTGTTCTTCATTCCCGTGCTCTCCGTATTGGTCGCCATGGCGCTGTTTCTCGGAAGGATGCTGCAAAAATGAAAATCGGTCTGATCGCGATGAGCGGCGTCCGCTGCTGCGACCCCGAGCTGATGAAGCTCGGGCTGACCCTGCCCGGCTTCGTCGAGCGCAGCAAGGTGATCGCCTCCCTTCCAAGCCTGGGGCTGCTGACTCTGGCCGGAATGACGCCGAAGCGCCACGAGATAAGCTATATTGAGGTGGCCGACTTGAGCGAGGTCCCCACGCTTCCCGACGACCTCGACCTTGTCGCGCTCTCCAGCTTCAGCGCCCAGATCGACGAAGCCTACGAGCTTGCGGCGCGCTTCCGGGCCGCCGGAGTGCCCACCGTAATGGGCGGCCCGCACGTAACGGCCCTGCCGGAAGAGGCGCTGCAATACTGCGACTCCGTAGTGATCGGCGAAGGCGAACCAAGCTGGCCCGCCGTGCTGGAGGACGCCGAGTACTCTTCGGGTGGCGGCGCGCTTCAGCCGCGCTACGGCAGGATCGACAGCGATTTCAGCCTCGCGGACGCTCCGATGCCGGCCTTCGAGCTGTTGGACGTCTCGCGCTACAATCGCATCACCGTTCAGACGAGCCGGGGCTGCCCGCACCACTGCGAGTTCTGCGCCTCCTCGCCCGTGCTCACGCACCGCTACAAGCAGAAGCCGATCGGCAAGGTGCTCGCCGAGATCGACGCCATCTGCAAAATCTGGACGCGCCCCTTCCTGGAGTTCGCGGACGATAACAGCTTCATCAACCGCAAGTACTGGAAGGAACTGCTGCCGCAATTGCGGAAAAGGAGACTTCGTTGGTTCGCGGAGACGGATATCTCCGTGGCGGAGGACGACGACCTGCTCCACGAAATGCGCGAGGCGGGCTGCGCCCAGGTGCTGATTGGGCTTGAGAGCCCCGTGGAGGCTGGACTGCCCGGCATCGAGCTGCGCAGTAACTGGAAATTTAAGAAGCTGTCCTGCTACCGGGATGCCGTTCGGAACGTGCAGGCGCACGGCATCACCGTCAACGGCTGCTTCGTGCTGGGAATGGACGGCCAGACCGTGGATATTTTCGACAGCGTGCGCGATTTTGTCCGAGAGTCGGAGCTGTACGAGGTGCAGATCACGGTCCTTACGGCCTTTCCCGGCACGCCGCTCTACTCCCGGCT
>JAYTEU010000168.1:0-11670 GCA_043734985.1 Chthonomonadaceae bacterium | reverse complement strand
TTGATTTTCTCGGCATCCTCGTCGGGGATCTCGATCTCGAACTCTTCTTCCAGGGCCATGACGATCTCAACCACGTCGAGCGAATCCGCTCCCAGATCGTCCACGATGGATGCAGTCGGCGTAACTTCGCCTTCGCTGATGTCGCCCAGTTGGTCGACCAGTATCTTGCGCACGCGCTCGAATGTCGTCATTCGGAAAGTCTCCTGTTCGTTGTAACTTACATGAATAATCCGCCATCCATGGAGATCAGCTCTCCGTGGATGTAGGCGGAATCCTCCGAGCAAAGGAATGCGACGACGCCCGCCGCATTCTCGCCCGTGCCAAAACGGCCCAAAGGGATCTGCTTCAAAATTGCATCACGGTAATCTGACTTCAGGGCCTCGGTCATCTCGGTGTCCACGAAGCCCGGGGCGAGCGCGTTCACCCTGATATTGCGGGAGCCAAGCTCTTTTGCCAGGGATTTCGTCAGACCCACCAGTCCGGCCTTGGACGCGCTGTAGTTCGCCTGCCCCGCTCCCCCTACCTTCCCCACAACGGAGCCCACATTAATAATGATACCACTCCGCTGCTTAACCATCCCGGACGCAACCGCTTTCGCGCAAAGGAACGCGCTCTTGAGGTTGGTGTCGATGACGGCATCCCAGTCCTCTTCGGTCATTCGCAGTAGTAGCTTGTCGCGCGTAATACCCGCATTGCAGACAAGGATGTCGATACGGCCGAATCGCTCCTTCGCCGCGGCGACCATCGCCTCGACTTCCGCGGCGACGGCCACGTTCGCCTGTATCGCCATGGCCCGGCCGCCCGCTTCGCATATCTCCCCGACGACCGATTCCGCGGCGTCCGCGCTTTTGCTGTAGTTGACCACGACACTTGCGCCGTCCCGTGCCAGGCGGACCGCGATGGCTCGGCCGATTCCTCGCCCGGCGCCGGTAACTATCGCGACCTTGTCCTGCAGACTCATGCCTCTGCCTCCTGGATCAAACTGCAAGCCGCTTCGAGCGAAGCGGGATCCTGGACGCTCGCCGTCTTGGCCGACTTGTCGATTCGCCTCATAAGGCCGCACAGCACGTCGCCGGAGCCGAATTCGATAAACGTATCCACGCCGTCCTTCAGGAGGAGCTGCATCGACTCCTCCCAGCGTACGCTTCGGCTCACCTGCATGGTCAGCCCGCCGATGACGTCATCGGGCATCTCGATGTACCGCGCGGACACGTTCGAAACCACGGGATAGTTCGGCTTGCGAAACGGCGTCCGCGAAAGCGGCTCATACAGCGTGTCGCCCGCCGATACCATAAGCGGAGAGTGAAAGCCGCCGGATACTGCGAGCGGCATCACTCGCTTCGCCCCTTTTTCCTTTGCAATCTCCCCGGCCTTGGCCACCGCGTCCGCTTCGCCGGAAATCACGATCTGGCCGCCGCCGTTGTAGTTGGCGACCGATACCGTTCCGCCCGTGGCCGCTCGGGCCTCCGTACAGGCCAGCCGTGCCGACTCCGCATCGATCCCAAGCAGCGCCGACATAGCGCCGGGTGTACGCCGCGCCGCGTCTCGCATCAGTTCGCCGCGCTTCCTCACAAGTGTTACGCCATCGTCGAATGCCAGCACGCCAGCGGCAGTCAGCGCGGCATATTCTCCGACGCTGTGTCCCGCCGCTGCGTCGGGAGTGCGCGCGCAGGTTTGCTCCAGGCACCTCAGCGCGGCGATGCTTGTCACGTAGAGCGCGGGCTGTGCATTTTCGGTGGCCCTGAGCGTCTCTTCCGGCCCGTGGAAACAGAGATCCGACAGCGCGAAGCCCAGCAGATCATCCGCCCGCTCGAACACTTGGCGCGCAGCCGGAAAGGCATTTGCCAAGGCGAGGCCCATTCCCGGCTTTTGCGATCCCTGGCCGGAGAACATAAATGCTATTTTACCCATGCCCGTCGGCCTTTGGCTTCAGCGTGCTGCTGCGGAAATTCATACTGTCAGTCCCGGTTCCATCGAATCACATTCGCCGCCCAGGTGAGCCCCGCCCCAAAACCAACGGTCACGACGATGCTGCCGCGTAGAAGCCGCCTCTGCGCCTGGGCTTCGGCCAGCGCTATTGGGATGGAACCGGCGGAAGTATTGCCGTAACGCTCTAGATTGACAAACACTTTTTCCCACGGGACGCCCAGCCGGTCCGATGCGGCGCGCATAATTCGAACGTTCGCCTGGTGCATTACCAAAAGGTCGATGTCGGCCGGAGTGAGACAGGCTCGCTTGAGCGCCTCATGAATAACTTCCGGCACGATGTTCACCGCAAATCGATAGACCTCTTTACCCTGCATGGAGATGCAGTTGAGGCGCTGAGCAATGGTCTCCTGCGTGTTGGGCGTGCGCGTGCCACCGGCCGGAATCCAGATGGCTTCCACTCCTCCGCCGTCGGCGGCAAGCACCGAGGAGAGTATGCCTTCCTCGCCGCCGCAAGGCCCAAGCACCACAGCGCCGGCTCCATCCCCAAACAGGATACAGGTGCCGCGATCTTCCCAGTTGAGCTGTTTCGTCAGCGTATCCGCCCCGATGACGAGAATGCGCTTCATCGCGCCGCTCTGGATGAAGGCGGCCGCGGTGGCAAGCGCATAACAGAACCCGGAGCAGGCGGCGCTCAGGTCGAAGGCCGCAGCCGACTTAGCGCCAATTCGCCCCTGGACGATACAGGCCGTTGCCGGCCAAATATAGTCGCCGGAGGTGGTAGCGCAGAGTACCAGATCGAGCTCTTCCGCGTCGACTCCGGCATTCGCAAGAGCTTTAAGCGATGCCGCCGTCGCCAGATCGGACGTCGCCGTGGCTTCGTCGGCAACGCGGCGCTCCCGGATTCCAGTCCTTGACGCGATCCATTCGTCGGTCGTATCCACACGCCGTGACAGCTCTTCGTTTGTCAGCACGCGCTCCGGCACGGCCATTCCCACCCCGAGGATGCCGGCGTGAGCTGCCTCTTCCCGGAGGCTTGGTTGTGGGGTCATTGCGGCCTTGTTCTCCCGACCCTGACGGATTTGCTTCAGGCGCCGACGTCGCGCCGATCCGAACTTTTTGTCGCTGTCCGTGAGCGTTGGGCTGACCATTTGTGGGCAGACACGATATCTGCCCCTGCGCACGATACCAGGCCAACGGTTTTGCGCGCTAGCAACCTTTTTTCGGCGCGGCTACATCGGAGGCGGAGGCGCATTTGTTTTGCATACTCGTTCCGTAATGATGCGGACGAGGTTGTATTTGATGGCGCGTTCGGCAGCCCGGCAGGCGTTCATTACTGCAAAGGCATCCGAGCGGCCATGGCCGATAATACACACTCCATTGACGCCGAGCAGGGGAGCTCCGCCGCGCTCCGCATAGTCCATCCGCTTACGAAGTCTCTGAAACGCGGGCTTAAAGGGAATAAGAAGCGGTTTCATCCAGATGTGGCGATTCAGCTCCTCGCCTATCAATCGCTGCATCATTTCGGCAACGCCTTCGCTTGTTTTCAGCAGAGTATTGCCCACAAAGCCATCGCACACGACAACATCGACGTTCCCGCGAAAGATGTCGCGCCCCTCTACATTGCCGATAAAATCGAACGGGCAGTCCAGGCCGGCCGCATCGCGAAAGAGGATGTTGGCCCGCTTGACCAGCATGTTCCCCTTCGAGTCCTCTTCGCCGATGGACAGCAGACCCACGCGAGGACGCGGGATGCCCACGACACTCTGCGCGTAGGCGCTGCCCATGATCGCGAACTCGAACAGATTGTTGGAATCACAATCCGGCGTGGCGCCGGCATCGAGCAGAACGACGGTGCCGGTGATCGAGGGGAGCGGCGTTGCGATGGCGGGACGGTCGATGCCCTTGATTCGGCGCAAGGTCAACAGCGAGACAGCGACCGCCGCGCCGGTGTTGGCGATGGTGACCAGGCCGTCCGCTTTGCCGTCGCGCACAAGCTGGGCCGCAACGATGACCGAGGCGTCGGGCTTTTTGCGGAACGCCTCGACAGGCTGCTCGGTCATCTCGATGATCTGTCTTGCGGCGACGACCTCCACGTTTGCCGGACGTGGACGCTGCTTCGCTAGTTCATGTTCCAGAATTGCCGGATCGCCGACGAGTAGGTAGTGCGCTTCCGACTGACGCGCAGCATCGAACACCCCTTGCGCGACGACTTGCGGCCCCTTATCGCCACCCATTGCGTCTACGGCAATGCGCATTCTTGTCTGCCTCACTCAACTGCGAAACGGTGTCCCGCTCTACTCGGTTTCTTCCGGAGCCGCGAAGACCTGGCGGCCCTTGTAACGGCCGGTGCTCTGGTCCACATGGTGAAGCAGGGAGAATTCGCCCGGCTTCTCGAAGCTGGGTACCATCGCCGGGTGATGCGTGAGCTTATAGTGCGTTCGGCGCTTGCGAGTGCGCTGGTTTGAATGGCGGCGTTTAGGTAACGGCATGGGCGTTTTATTCCTTCTAACTATTCCTTCTAAGCGATCAATCTTCCGAATTTGGATTTAGAAGCTGATGTAGTTTTGCAAACGCCGGATTGGCAGGGGTCTTTTCCTCTTCCGGCTCTCGTGAAAGCATGTCGAGCATTTCCTGCGTGGTGCGGTGACAGTGAGCGCAACGGCCTTCGGCATCCTCGGGCGGCAGCGGCCGGGTCGGCTGATCCAGCAGGATGTACTGCCTGAGCATCTCCGTCAGGTCGAAGATGTGCCCGTCGAACAGCTTCCCCGCGATCGGGCTTTCATCTTCGTCCACGACCGTGACGGTCTTGAGAGTACGCGGCCCCATGGAAAGGTGCCGAAGCTCGAACTGCTCCTCCAGCCTTAACTGGACCGGCCGCTCGAAGTACTGCGCGCATCGGCTGCACGCGAGCGCGACCTGCGTCGCCGCGGTCCCGCGCACGAGCAGCAGGCCGCCGGTATTGTTAAACGTCACGCTGCCCTCGATCGGCGAGGTACACTCCACGTCTTCATCCACAAGCGGTGGCTCGTGAATATCGTACGGCAGAACCTTGCCGACCTCGCGCAGCACGTCAGAAATATCGAGTCGCATCATTTTCCCCAGGCGCGGCACTCGGCAACGACCTTGAAGCGCGCTACCTTCGATCCAGCACGCTGCGGCCCTGCTCGATCTGACCCATCGCGTTGCCGAGAACCATTTCCAGGTTCGCGAGTACGTCATGGGCGTAATCATCCGCCCCTGCGCGCACCACTCGAGCCGCCTGTTCCGCTGCTTCCGAAATCTCCCTCGCCCTCTGTTCGGCCCGGCGCGTGATCTCGGACTGGGCTACGGCTTGCTCCGCCTGAAGGTGTGCGGCATCGAGCATGCCGTAGCCGGTGCGCCGCGCATCTTCTATCATACGCGCAGCTTCCGCGTCCGTTTCCTGCTGAATGCGGGCTGCCTCCTGCGCGGCGGATTCACGAACCGCCCTGGCCGCGCTGTCCGCATCGGCTCGCACCGCGACCGCCGACTGCTCGGCGCGTTCACGCGTCTGCGCGGCCTCGGCACGGGCGCGCTCGAGCTCGGCGCGCGCGCCCTGCCGGCCATCCTCGATCGTGCGCTCGACCTGCTCGCGCGCCTCGACAGAGGTGACTTCCATCTCGCGGGCAAGACGCGACGCGCGCTTCAGGTCTTCAGGAAGGTTGGCGCGAATTTTCATCACCGTCATATGGAAACGGTCTTCATCGAATCGAAACAGGGTTCCGAACGGACCGCGCGACGTGGTCTCGATCTGATCTTCGAGATCGGTCAGCAGCTTTAGTATGTCTACGGCGCTGGCGGGAGGAACAAAGCGTGGCGGAGACGGCGATTCCTGTACCGAACCCTTGCCGTCGCCCTCCTCGGGCAGTTCTGCCGTCCCACTATCCTGCAAGTTTTTTTCGGAGGAGTTCTTCAACACGTTGCGGCACCAACCCTTCCACTGTACCACCGAGACGGGCGATTTCCTTGACGATACTGGAACTTAGATAAGAGTGTTCCGGTCCGGTCATTAGGAATACCGTCTCGACATTCCGATTTAGTCGGCGATTCATCAGGGCCATCTGAAGCTCATACTCAAAATCGGAAACCGCGCGCAAGCCCTTGATGATAACCGTCGCGTTCCTCTCGAAGGCGTAGTTTACCAGCAAGCCTTCGAATGCGTCAATACTCACGTTCGGCCATTCCGAACATACGTCTCGCAGCATCTCCACGCGTTCGTCCGTGGTAAACACGGGCGATTTGGAGTAGTTACGGGCCACGGCGACCAGGACGCTGTCGAACATCGCCGCGGCGCGCCCGATAATATCCAGGTGCCCGTTGGTAACCGGATCGAAACTTCCCGGCACGATAGCCCTGACCAACTTAGTACCCTTTCCAACCTGACGTCGGCTAGCCAACGCCGATCAACTCGAAGCCCATCCTGGACCGTTCCAGCGCGCGGCGCAGCGCCGCATGCTCGGGAAGCTGCAGCTTGGGATCGGCATCCACCAGCAGGAACGCGGTCTCCCGCGTCTCCACCAATACGTCCATGTCGTTTAATATGTCCGCAATCGCGAGTTCGGGCAGGCCGCTCTGTCGCGTCCCGTAGAATTCGCCGGGACCGCGCAGGCGCAGGTCCTCTTCGGCGATCTTGAAGCCGTCGCTCGTCTCGGTCAGCGCCTGAAGCCGCGCGCGTCCGTCCTCTGTCTTCGGGTCCGCCATCAATATGCAGAACGAGGCGTGCTCACCGCGTCCCACGCGCCCGCGCAGTTGGTGAAGCTGCGCCAATCCGAAGCGGTCCGCATCCTCGATAATGATGACGCTCGCGTTAGGAACGTCGATCCCGACTTCGATCACGGTCGTGGAGACGAGGATATCGATCTCGTGCGCCTTAAAGCGCGCCATCACCGCGTCTTTGTCGTCCGATTTCATCTGCCCGTGAAGCAGTCCGACCCGATATTGCGGAAACACGTCCGCCGCGATATGCTCGCTCAACTGCGTGGCGCTTTTGGCCTGAAGCTTTTCGCTCTCCTCGATCAGCGAGCAGACGATATAGACCTGCCTGCCTTCGTTCAAGAGCCGCTGCGCGGCGCTGTAGACCAGCGTTCGCTTTTCCGCGGTTTTCCAATGCGTGAGAATCGGCTTCCTGCCGGGCGGCAGCTCATCGAGAATGGAGACGTCAAGGTCGCCGTAGAGTGTAAGGGTCAGGGTGCGCGGTATAGGAGTGGCGGTCATTACGAGAACGTGCGGCCGCGCCCCCTTCTTGGAGAGGGCCTGGCGCTGAAGCACGCCGAATCGATGCTGTTCGTCGATGATCACAAGTCCTAGTTTGGCAAACGCGATACCTTCCTGGATGAGGGCATGCGTCCCGACCGCGATGCGCGACTGTCCGCTTGCGATCCGGCCACGAACGCCTGCCTTCTCCTTCACGGTCAGGCTTCCCACCGACAGCTCCACGGGGATGCCAAGCGGCTCGACGAGCCTGCGCAGTACGATCGCATGCTGCTGCGCCAGGATCTCCGTCGGCGCCATGAGCGCGGCCTGAAATCCGTTGTCCACGGCCATCAATGCGGCGGCAACTGCTACCACCGTCTTGCCGCTGCCCACATCGCCCTGAAGAAGCCGGTTCATGGCACGGCCGCTGCCGACATCGGCGGCGATCTCTCGGATGGCGCGGTTCTGCGCCCCCGTCAGCGTAAAGGGAACGATCTCGGCAAGTTCGGCGAATACGCGCGCCAAGTCTATTTCGAATGTAATTCCCTGCGCGTCGTGGCTATTGGCCCGGCGGCGGAGCGCGAGAAGAACCTGGAGCAGGAAGAACTCCTCAAATACCAGCCTGCGTCGGGCCTCGCGGAGCGCTTCATGGCTCTCCGGAAAGTGGATGCCTCGCACCGCATCCGAATACGCGGCCAGGCGGTGCTTCCGCAGCACGTCAGGCGGCAGGGTCTCTTCCAGCGCCTCAGAATACAACCGGAGCGCGGTGTCGACTATTTTGCGAATGCGTGCCTGGCGTATTCCTTCCGTCAGGGCATAGACCGGCACGATTCGATTGGCTGAGAGCGGATCGGCCTCCGGGCTTAACTCTTCCCACTCGGGGCTCTGGATCTCAACGGACCAACCGGATCGCCGGGCCTGCCCATAGGCGACCACGCGGCGGTTCCCGGCTGCAATCGCCTTAAGCGTCTTTTCCAGGTACGGCTGATTGAACCATACCAATCGAACCGCTTCACCGCCGTCGTCGAGCAGCGCTTCGGTGATCGCCAGGCGCGGCCCCTTGGGATACTTCGTGGTCACGGCGATAACTGCGCCGCAGACCGTCACCCATTCGCCTGGCCGAACCTCTCCCGCCCGAACGAAGTGCGTGCGGTCCTCCCACCTGCGCGGATAGTGCCGCAGGAGATCGGCCACCGTGTTAAGGTTCAGCCTGGCAAGCGCCTCAGCCCCCTGAGGTCCAACGCCCTTCAAAAACTGGAGGGAATCGTCCGGACTGAGCCGCCCCCGGGACGGTTCCAGATCAGGAGGAGATGAATATTCAGACGAACCGGTTGGCAATGGCCCCTCCCCGGATCGATCCTGTAAATTGCCAGGGCCTCCGGATCACCGATCGCGGCCGGAATGGACCTCGCAGCCGTTCTGCGCCGAGGCGCGCATCGGCAATGAACCGCCGGACAATGGAATTATTGTAGCAGAGCGGAATCTGATTGTCAATGTGCGGAACCCGTGCCGAATTGTGCGGCAGACAAGAAAATGGACGGCAAACGCAAGCCGTCCTGACAGTGCATAGTGTACCCCAAACTTGCGGTCCGGGGGCGTTTTTTCAAATCTGCCGCTGCTAATCGCGCGAGATAGTCTCACTCTGCCGGATGGAGCTCACCTGCGAAATCGTATCTGCCAGCGACTTTCCGAGGTCAGAGATCGACTTTCCCTGTGCCCGCGCATCCTCCGCGGTCAGCACCACCACGTCACGCACCATGACGCTTCGGTCTTTTATGATCTTTACCTGGAAGTTCATAACGGGGCGCGGGCCGTCGAACATCGGCGAGAGCTGGGCCGCGAGTTTATCGCCGCGCTCCTCCGCCGTCATGTCCTGCGCGGCCACAACCTTACAGAGAACCATCCCCATGATCTTTAGCTCGGCGATGTCCCGTCCGGCCGCTCCGCCCTTCACGAGGGCCACGCTAACGCGCTGGTTGGGATCGACTTTGCTCAGTTCGATCGGGATTTTGAGCTTCGCCAGGAGATTCTGCGCCGCCTCGACACGCTCCGCGCCGGGCGGGTGCGTGCGGAAGATCCCCAGTTCGCCGGGACCATGCCGCCGCTCCTCTCCGGCCAGGCGCACCATAAAGCTGTACAGCCCGCCCGGGTTGTACTTCGTGTGCGTCATCAGCAGCAGGCCGCCATGGTCCGCGTCCTTCTCCGCCTCCACGCCGTAGGTGTTTACCTTGGCGGTGGTATAGAGCTGCGCGCCCATCATGATCGTGCCTATATTGCCGATGTTTCCGTGCGCGAGCGCCCCGGCGGCGATCAAGGCGGGCAGAAGCACGTTCTGGATCTTGCTCTGCTCCCTCATCAGCTTGACCATATGGTGGTGCGAAGCGTGCGTGATCTCATGCGCGAGGACGCCCGCAAGCTCATCGTCGGAGTGGACGTAGTCGAGGAGGCCCTTATTGATATATATAAAGCCGCCGGGAAGGGAGTAGGCGTTGACATCCTTATCGTCGACCACGCGGAAAATATAGGTAAAGGGCTTGAGCTGGGAGCTTCCCCACATCGCCGGGATCGGAGTCTTGTTGGCGACGGCCGCCAGCTCCTGCCCGATACGGTTTACCCGCTCCACAACGGCGGCATCGGTAACCAGCTTGACGTGCTTGTCGTTCTCCTCCGCATTCTCGCGGCCGAGTTTCACCTCGTTGTCCTCGGTCAGGATGGGAGGTGGGACAGCCTTAGTCTTATCGTCCGCCCAGGCCGGCGTAGTCAGTGCGACGCCCAGAATCCAGGCAGCCAGCGCAATGCCGGCAGCTCCGCGATTTAGAGCAAAGAGATTTCGTCCCGATGGCAATCCGATGAAGCGAAACATGCGGCGCGCCTCCCTGTAATTCAGGCACGAACTGTGCAAACAACCGTTACCCCTGTTATACCATAGATGAACCCCGCACGGCAAAGTTTCCGACGGGGGCGAGAAAGGGCAATAGGCAATAGGCAATAGGCAATAGGCAGTAGGCAATAGGCAATAGGCAGTAGGCATACAATCCTACTCAATGGCGGAATCGACGTTTCCTGACTGCCGACTGCCTATTGCCGATTGCCTGCATCAGTGCGGTATGATATCCTCGGTCTGGCCGTCTTCCCAGGTCAGGCTTGCCTGGAACAGGACGTTGGTTATCAATATATTGAGCGATTTCAGCCCTTTGAGATCGTTGGTGGTGCCGTCGGGCCGCAGTCCGAGGCTAACGAATAGGTTTTCGACCGAGTCGGCGTTTTGCGCTGTAATCAGAACCCTGCGTCCCAGAGCCACAACTTCGATCGTGGACGGAAACAAGTTCGTGTATTTCGTGCTCCGATCCCCCGTGACCGACTTCACGAATTGGGACAGCGAGGCGCGTACGATGGTGTCGCTTACCCCTTCGCCAACGTCGATATTGACCTCCAGGCTCTCGACCTCCATCTGATCGACGGCCTTATCGTTGACGAAGAGGTAGAACGTGACAGGGCTGACGCTGGTGACGATTGCATGAACCAGCCCGCCTCCCTCAATCCTCGCGACATCCGCCGCCGCGCGCCTCTGCGGGGCCGCCTTACCGTTACCCGGGTCTGTTTGCTTACCGAACATGAGCTTAATCGATCCCCTTTCGGAGGTTAGTTATTCGTGTATCGGATACCCTTACGCCCGCTGAAGATGCGAACTACCAGCCACACAACGAACAGGAAGAACAGTCCGCCGATAAGAAACCGGAAGAAGTTGAAACCGCCTGGCGCGTAGTAGCCGCCGCCGGAACCGTCGTTCACGTAGGTCGGGCCGCCGAAATAGAACGCCGGATGGAACGGAGTCCAGTAGTACCACGCCGGGTGGTACCAGTAGTCGCCGTAGCCGCCGCCGTAGATCGCATGGTACGACCGGCCGCCGTAGTAGTACGATTGGCTATTGTAAGAGCGCCCGTTGTAGTTTATGGAGCGGGAACTTGTGAAGCTGTTCGAGCCGAACGAGCCGCTGCGCCCGAAGGAGCTCGAACTGGAACTGGGTCGCGATCCCCCGAACGAGCTCGAACCTGCGCGCCCGGTGTTGGTAGAGGACCGGCTTCCCCCGAAAGAGCTTCCGCTCCGGCCCGTGCCGAACGAACCGCCTGTCGATCTGCTGCCGCCTCCGAAGGAGCTGCCGCCTCCGCCGAACGAGCTGCCTCCGGAGGACCGGCTGCCGCCACCGAACGAGCTGCCCCCCGACGACCGGCCGCCGCCGCCAAAGGAACCGCCGCCGCCGCGACGCTGCGCGTCCGCATTCGGTGAAATCGGCATCACCAGCGCGATAGCCAGCGCGCAGGCTGCCAGCGCCCGCGCCCACTTAGAAATGTTGCTATTACCTGACTGTTTCATCTCACTTACCTTCTAATGCCCACGCCCTTAAATGATGTTGTAGGTCGCCACTTCGTCGGAGCCGAGCCAGTGCGCCTTGTAGAGAGTTAAGTAGGCCTGAACTACGTTGTCCACGGCGTTGATATCCACATAGAGGTCCATGATCTTATCCGTGAC
>JAYTEU010000167.1:0-4416 GCA_043734985.1 Chthonomonadaceae bacterium | reverse complement strand
GGCGCCCTTTGGGCGTGAGGGAATTCAGGGAGAGCGGGTACCCCGGGTGCCCTCTGGGCGCGGATGTGGGGCGATGAGGGGATGAGTAGTTACCCATTGCCACCTATGCCTCTGCGCGGCCCAGCAACGCCTCGATCTTGGCGAGCAGGCGGTCCATTTCAATGGGCTTGATGTCGTAATCGTCGCAGCCCGCCGCAATCGCCTTCTCGCGATCTCCCGTCATGGCATGCGCCGTCAGCGCGATCACCGGAACGGATTGGCTGCCGGGCGCGGCCTTGAGTCGCCGGGTAGCCTCCCAGCCGTCCAGCACGGGCAGGCTCATGTCCATCAGCACCAGATCCGGCTGCTCGCCCGCCGCCAGCTCGACGCCCTGAAGCCCATCCACGGCGACCACGACGGTATAGCCTTTGCGCTGGAGCCTTCGCGCCAGCATGTCACGATTGTCCTCGTTATCCTCGACAAGCAGAATCTTCGGCACGTCCCACTCCTAAACCGACCATAATCAGACTTCCACACCTGAATCTACCTGCTTTGGTCAGTTAAAGTTTTAGACTCCCGTCGAAACAAGCTCGCGAACTGCCCGCACGATGTCTTCGCGGCTGTTCGATCCCTTGTGCAGCACTTTTTCCACCAAGCCGTCGAGCCGCATCAGGTCATCGGTAGTAACATCCTTCGCTGTCAGCACTACGATCGGTATCGAGGCCCAGTCCGGCTGGCCCTGCAGCGCCGCCGCAAGCTCAAAGCCGTCCATGCGGGGCATCATCAGATCGAGCAATATCAGAGTTGGCCGGGATTGCCGGATGCGGCTGAGCGCGGCATGACCGTTCTCCGCCTCGACCACTTCCCAATGCTGCTTCATAAGTATTTCGCGCATCATCTCGCGCGTGTCGGCGTCATCTTCCACAAGCAGGACCGTGCAGGGCGGCTCCCCGCAGCGATACTTGTCCATAAGCGCCACAAGCAGGGTGCGGTCTATCGGCTTGGTCATATATTCAGCCGCGCCCAGTCGCACCGCGAGGTTCTTATTGTCAACCATCGTGAGCATGATTACCGGAATACGCGCGAGATCCGGGTCCGCCTTCAGCCGCTTCAGAACCGCCCAACCGTCCATGCTCGGCATCATCACATCGAGGGTGATCACGGTAGGGCGCAGCTCCCGCGCGAGCCGCAGTCCCTCCTCGCCGCCGGCCGCCGCTACGACGAGGAATCCGTCGCGGTTAAGCGAACGCTGCAGCAGATCGCGCGACGCGGAATCGTCGTCTATCACCAGCACGAGCGGTGCGCGCGCGGGCTGGGCTCCCTCCGAGGCCGGCCGCGCCGCCGTCTCCGTCCCGGCTGGAGATGGGATCTGAACACTCGCGGGCAGCCACATGGTGAAGATCGAACCCTTGCCCTGCTCGCTCGCGACCTGGACGTCCCCGCCCATCATAAGGCAGAAACGGCGCGTGATCGCCAGTCCCAGACCCGTTCCGCCGTATTTCCGTGTTGTGGAAGCGTCTGCCTGCGAGAAGGCTTCGAAGAGCCGCGATTGCTGTTCGGCGGTTATCCCGAGGCCCGTGTCGGCCACGCGGAACACGATGCCGTCGACTCCCTCGCGCGCCTCCTTTTGCACGGTAAAAGTGACTTCGCCGTGGTCCGTGAACTTCGCGGCATTGGAGAGCAGGTTGAACAGGTTCTGCCGGACCTTGGTGCAGTCAGCCGTCATGACGTCGAGCGAATCCAGGGAGCCGACGATGAGCCGATTGCCGTTCTTCTCCACGAGCGGCTGGATCGTCGTGACTACGTCGGCCGCCATCTCCGCGACGTCGAATGTCTCCAGGAACAGGTCCATCTTGCCGGCCTCGACCTTCGAGAGATCGAGAATATCGTTGATCAGGGCGAGGAGATGCTTACCGGCCTTGTGGATCTTGTGCAGGTCGGCTGCCACCTCGTCTTTTTCGTCGTCCGCCTCTTCTGCCAGCATCTCGCTATACCCGATAATCGCGTTCAGCGGGGTGCGCAGCTCGTGGCTCATGTTCGCCAGGAACTGGCTCTTGGTACGATTGGCGGCCTCCGCGACCTCTTTGGCGGAGAGGACCTCCTCCTCGGACTTCTTGCGCGCCGAGATGTCGCTGAATGTTACCACGGCTCCTACCAGCTCGCCCTCTTCCAGGAGCGGCACCGATGCAAACTCTATCGGGAAAGCCGTGCCGTTCTTGCCCCAGAAAAACTCGTTGTCGCCGCGCCGGATAACGTGGTCTTCAAACACCTGGTACATCGGGCACTGCTTCTCGGGGTACACTTCGCCGTCCGGGTAGTGGTGATGGATCAGGGCATGCATCGGCCGGCCGACCACCTCTTCCGACGAGAACCCGAGCAGCCGCGCGCCCGCCTGATTGATGAAGGTGCAGCGCCCTTCCCGGTCGATACCGTAGATGCCCTCGGCGGTGGACTCCAGCAGTAGCTGATTGTAGCGCGTGAGGCGATCCCGCTCTTGTTCGTAGCGCTTCTTTTCGCGGATATCGCGGATAAAAGCCGTGAAGAGGGGTCCCTTTCCGCGCTGTTTGATAGGGGTGATCGTCAGTTCGATCGGGATCTCCGCGCCATCCGCGCCGCAGGCCGCGATCTCCAGCCGCTTGTTGAGCATCTGGCTCTCGCCGGTATCGAGGTAGCGTGAGAGCCCCAATCGATGGCGGTCCCGTAGCGGCGCGGGCATTATCATCTCGGCCATCTCCTTGCCAAGCGCGTCTTCGCGGCTGCGGCCGAAGATGGAGGCGGCGACGGGGTTCCACTCGATCACCTTGCCGCGATAGTCTATCGTCACGATCGCGTCCATCGCCGTCTCGAAAATGGCGCTGCGGCGAGCCTCGCGCTCCTGTACGGCGTCCGCGGCGCGCTCCCTGTCCAGGATCGAACGATGAATGGTAACGAAGAATCCGGTCGCCACGACAGCGCTCAGCACGAAGGCGATCGCGAAGCTCACGCGCGCGTTATTCTCGCTCAACTCGCTCCGAGTCTCGCGCTCCCGCAGCACGGCTTGTTCGGTGTTCACCATCGCATCTCCCAGTTTTCGGGCCTCCTGCATCTTCTCCCTGCCGACGTCGGAGAGCAGGCGCTGCCGCGCGGCAAAGTTACCCTGAAGCTGCTTGGTTTCCAGCACCGCCTGGAGTTCTTGCATTCTTTCGCGGGACACAATCTCCAGCTGTACTACATAATCCTGCTGGTGGGCGTTGTCGTGGGTCAGATCCTTCAGTTCGGCGATTTGCCTGGGAACGTCGCTAACGCTGTGCTTATACGGTTCGAGGTACGGCTCCTTGTCGGACAGAAGGTAGCCGTGCTGGCCGGTCTCCGCGTCCTTCAGCGCCGAGAGCGTGGAAAAGACCGCGTTGATCACGCGCTCGCTGTGCGCGACTTCGTGCCGGTTCTGAGCTACCTTCTCCAGGTTGACATTGGCCAGCCAGGCATCGATCGCAAATATTCCCAGGAGAAGCAGAAATCCTCCCGCCAATTTCCATTGGATAACGCTCATCCTCATCGGCACGGTCGTCCCTTCTTCCTAAGCAACAAACAAACAAAACTTTTCGCGCTTCTAGTCCGAATGAACGGATAGGCTGTGTCAAGATACTATACGTACAGTGTGGCGCAGATGGAAGCAAATAGGAAGCAAATAGGAAGCAAATCCGGTGGATGACGGCGATTGGGCAAGACGTATCGTTGACGGAGATGAGTCGGAGCGATCCCGATTCGTCACGCACTTTCACGGCCCGATATACCGATGGGTACGGCATCTTTGCGGGAACGACGATGCCGCGCAGGAGCTTACGCAGGAGACATTCATAGAGGCTTTGCAGTCGATAGCGCGCTACGAGCGCCGCGCGACTCTTTCGACGTGGGTGCATCGCGTGGCCTATTACCGCTATACGCACTGGCTCCGGGAGCAGCGCCGCGACCGCCACTGGCACGTTTCGCTGGACGAGGCGGCGGAGTGCGCCGACCCGGCGTCCAGGGCGCATTGGGAGTCGCTGTATCTACGCGAGGCGCTCGCTCAGCTTTCGGAAGACCATCGCGATACATTCGTGCTCCATTACGTTCAGCAGCTTAGCGTCCCGGAGGTTGCCGAAGTCCTTGGCGTTCCGCCGGGCACCGTTCAGTCACGACTTTTCCATGCCCGCCGCCGCCTGCGCGACCTGCTGCGCGATGGAACGAGCTCGTCGCAGCCGGGCGATTCCGACCCGAAGGCCGCCGCCCCCGACAAAGGCAATATCCAAGAGGTTATCATTCGATGAAATGTGAGAGATGCGGCGGCCCGCAGGACGAGGCAGCCCAGAATGAGTATGGGGGTCCGGTCTCATGGTGGCGCCGCTTGCACTGCGAAGACTGCCGCCGGGCGCACGCGGCGGACAGGCGGATCGAGCGCGGGGCGACACAGTTGCGCGA
>JAYTEU010000166.1:0-15114 GCA_043734985.1 Chthonomonadaceae bacterium | reverse complement strand
GCTCGTTACATACACAATCACGAAGCAGAGTACGGAGCTTGTATTTGCGTCCGGAGGACGCCTGGTACCCCTGGGTGCGAAGGCCCACGTGCCGGGTCGTTTATCGCCCCGGCACAATTTACTTACCCAGGCGGTGCACCTGCCTAGTACTTCGGCACGCTCGGGTCGATCTCGTCGCTCCAGGCTGTAATGCCGCCCACCAGGTTTTTGAGCTTTACGAAGCCCTTCGCCTTGAGACGATTCAGCGCGTCGGCGCTTCGCTTGCCGGAGCGGCACTGGAGAATGATCTCCTCGTTCTTGTCGAATTCGCCCGCACGCTCCTCCACCTGGTTGAGAGGGATCAGTTTCGTGCCGGGAATCCGTGCGATGGCGAATTCGTGCGGCTCGCGGACATCGATCACCGTGAGCTTTTCGCCGCGATCCATGCGTGCCTTCAGCTCCTTGACCGTGATCTCCTCGCTCTCTTCTACCTGCTGCGGCGCGGACTCTTCGCCCCGGATACCGCAAAACTCTTCGTAATCGATCGGGCCAGTGATCGTCCGGTTAGTGCCGCATATTGGGCAGCCCGGGTCCTTTTGAAGGCGAAGCTCACGGAACTGCATCTTCAGCGCGTTGAACAGCAGGAGCCGGCCAATGAGCGGATTGCCGACGCCCAGGATCAGCTTAATGGCTTCGTTCGCCTGTAGGCAGCCCACGATACCGGGCAGCACGCCGAGAACCCCGCCCTCCGCGCAGGAAGGGACCAATCCGGGAGGCGGCGGCTCCGGGTACAGGCAGCGGTAGCAAGGGCCGTGCTCCGCCCAGAAGACCGACGCCTGGCCTTCAAAGCGGAATATCGAGCCGTACACATTGGGCTTGCCAAGCAGCACGCACACGTCGTTCGTCAGGTAGCGGGTCGGAAAGTTGTCGGTACCATCGACGACGATATCGAAGTCCTTGACGATCTCCATCGCGTTCTCGGAGCTGAACCGCTCCTCAAAACCGATGACGTTCACGTTCGGATTGATATCCCCGATCGTATCGCGCGCCGATTCCATCTTCAGGCGGCCGACATCGTTGGTATCGTGGATGATCTGGCGCTGCAGGTTGGTGAAATCCACGACGTCGAAATCGACAATACCGATCGTTCCGACGCCCGCTGCTGCCAGGTACATCGCCAGTGGCGATCCCAGCCCGCCCGCACCGATGCAGAGCACCTTTGCGGCTTTCAGCTTTTTCTGGCCCTCCAGATTCACCTCCGGCAGCATCAGGTGGCGGCTGTACCGCAGGATCTCTTCGTTGGAAAGTTCCGCCGCCTCGGCGCGGGCATCGTCGATCACCGAGATAGGATCGGGCAGGACGACTTTTGGCCTGGGAGGAGCCGCCACGCCGCCTGCGATACTCGGGACGATACTCAGCTCCTCGTCATCGCCGACCGGAGTATCCATCCCCTGGAGCCTGCGGGTATCCTCTGCGCCCTTATACAGGTTGACAAAGTGGCGCAGTTCGCCCTTGTCGTTATAGAGCTGCTGCTTCAGTTTCGGATGGCGCGCCATCAAGTCGTCCAGCACTTCGCGGACGGAACTCCCCGTTGCCTCCAGCTCATCTGACCCGTCCGCGAACTGCTGGAGGGACGTGGGTATCAACACTCTCGCCATTGATTATTAATCCTTTTGAACTGTCTCGATTATCTCCGCCTCGAACCGTGATCCATCGTCGGACAGTGTCCAGCACGTCATGGCATCCGGGGTTCCCCGCAGGACGGAAACGATTATGTAGCTGTACCAGGGCATAGCCCATGCACGGTCGTACTCGCTCGGATGGGCCGGATGGTCGGGATGGGAGTGGTAGAAGCCCAGCGCTTTGCGCTTCGTGCGGCGCTCCTCCCGCATCAGCTCGAACATGGCGTCCGGCGACACCATGTAGCGGCGCTCCTGTCCAACGGGCGTTTCGGACACGGCCGCGCCTGCAACACTCCGCTCGAACTCCTCATCCGGCTCGAACGTGTTCGGCAGCGCGCGCACCTCGCGAACGATCTTTACTCCCGCTTCCACATCGCCAATCAACACCCCGCAGCACTCGCGCGGAAACGCCCCCGCGCCGTGGCCGCGAATTGCGATCAGGTGCGCTTCAGATAGACGGATCACCCTCGTCCTCCTCGCGCCAGAATCGCTCGGACAGGTACCGCGTGCCGCTGTCGCAGAAGATGGTAACGATGACGCCTTCGGTCAGCTCTTCGGCCAGCAGCAGGGAGCAGACCAGGGCGGCCGCGCCGGAGATACCGACGAGTATCCCCTCCTCGCGAGCCAGCCGCTTTACCATCGCGTGCGCCTCCTCGGTGCCGACTGCGCGGTTCTCGTCCGCCAGGCCGGGATCGTAGATACCGGGTACGATGGAAGTCGCCATGTACTTCATGCCTTCAAGACCGTGGAAAGGCGAATCGGGCTGAAACGAGATCAGCCGGATATTTGGATTGAGCTCGCGCAATCGCCGGCCCGTGCCCATGAACGTGCCGCTCGTGCCTAGTCCCGCCACGAAGTGCGTAATGCGACCACCAGTCTGCTCCCAGATCTCCGGCCCGGTTGTCTCATAGTGAGACTGCCAGTTCGCCGGATTGTTATACTGGTCGGGGTAGAAGTATTTCTCCGGATCGGCGGCATAGAGCTCGCGCGCCTTCAGAATCGCCCCATCAGAGGAGAGGCGCGGATCGGTAAGTATCAAATGCGCTCCATAGGCACGCAGAAGCTGCTTGCGCTCATCGTTCGCGTTTACGGGCAGGCAGAGATGGACGGGGTAGCCGCGCGCCGCGCCGAGCATGGCGTAGGCAATACCGGTATTACCGGAGGTGGAGTCGAGCAGGATTTTGCCGGGTTTCAGGCGTCCCGTTCGCTCGCCGTCGAGTATCATTTGGCGCGCGGGCCGATCCTTAACGGAGCCGCCCGGATTAGCCCACTCCGCCTTGGCGTAAATCTCCACGCGTCGGTTGTCCGGCCGGACGCGATTGAGCCGAACTAGCGGCGTGTTGCCGACTAGTTCAAGGATGTCGACGGGCCGAGACTGCTGGGGAAGCGCCAATGGCGCGAATTTGCGCTCCTGGCCCTCTGCCGACGGTTGGATATTAGGTTCTATGAGTGTCTGTGCCGGCATTTGGTATTCAAACATTCAGGTGAACGGTTGTTTAGGAACCGCAATCCTCTGTCCTGTTCTACGCTTTGGGAGGTGGCGCTGTTCCAAAACGAGCGACGGAAAGGCAGTATTCCCGACTAAAATTATACCTTTAGTCAGGATTGAATGAGCGTACCACGAGTAAGGGCCGGGCAAATAGCCCGGCCCGAACAAAGAGCAGCGTCCAATTGTGCCCGACGGCCTAACTATTGCTGATCATGATGTCACTGCCATCCGCGTTAACGGTACAGCCCAGAGACGAAAACATATCCAGGGGCACCCAAAGCGCGCCATGCGCCATCGAGGGCCTGGAGGACAGTGTAACTTCGCCACCGTCGATTGTGGCGGTGTCATTGTCCGCGGTTAACTCCGCCTTCGATGAGCCCAATTCGATGGAGGCGGATTTGGCGGCATTGTCCCAGGTAACGTAGCCTCCGAGCATCTCCACCACCTTCGCCATGGGCACGAAGGCAACGCCGCCGACATCTTCCGGCCCCGGAAGATCGGCCGACTCGCCGTTTATCATATAAGCCATAAAATCCTCCCGATCGGGCAACGAATGAATTTAGAACACGGTGTAACTGAGAACGGTCCGGCCGCAATTCCGGTTTGTTCGTGGCGCGGCCAGACTTCTGGAAATGCCTAAGGCAACGCGCAGCATTTACTGCTTCGATCTTCCAACTGCCTGCCGCAGTGGATATGGACCGTAAATTGCTGCGAGTATCCTTAGTGGGCCTCGACGGTGAGCATATTCTTTACTTTGTCTTTAGATCCGGCCTCCGAAAGAGTCTTCGTGGCGATAGCGCCAGCAGACTTTTTCATGTCGTTCGTAAGGACGTGGCCCTTCAATACAACCGCGCCGTCCTTCGTATCGACATCGATAAGGTTCTTCGGGTTATTCAGCGTTGCATCCGCGAGGATGGCTGTCTTCACCTTGGGCGTAAGGTTCATCGCGTCGCCGGCATTTCCCGCAGCCATCTTGGTCGTGTCCGCAGCCTTTTCGACCGCACTACCTACCGCCGCCGTATCCTTCTTTGCATCCGACGCAGCGCCATCGGCCGTGTTCTTGCAGCCGAACAAGCCGAAACCCGCTCCAACAATACATAACCCCAGCAGCAACGCTGACTTCTTCACTCCCAATGCGCTCTTGGTCTTCATAAGTTCCTCTGTTTTCCATATGAGCGGTATTCGCCGCAAATTTCGGCGAATTACCTAGAATTGTTCACGAACCCGGCATAAATGATTTAGTTAGTCTCAGTCGGCAAACCGTCGTGACAAATCTCGGTTCCATACGACATTTCCACGGCGATCCGCCATTTTCCTCCATCAACATCACATTTACCCGTCAAATTGGGAGGAATGGCGTTGCCGCGGTAGTCGAATGTTCCCTGACTTGCAGGAGAACGACCGTAAGGCGGCGAATCGGCAGGGCATGAACTATGCAATCTGCAACGAGACATTTCAGGGATGGGAGTGGGACCGCACGTGCGCCCATGTGGCCGAACTGGGCTATTCCGGAATTGAGGTCGCTCCGTTTACGCTTTCGCACGATGTGCGCCATATCGATCGGGCGGAGCGCTCAAAAGTTGCGGAAATCGCGCGCGCCGCGGGGCTGGGCGTCGTCGGGCTGCATTGGCTTCTCGTTTCGCCAAAGGGACTGTCGATCACTTCGGACGATGAGGCGATACGCGCGGAGACTGCCGACTACCTGGCGGCGCTTGCGGATTTCTGCGCCGATATCGGAGGCAAAATACTGGTGCTCGGCTCTCCGGCACAGCGACGACTTCCCGCGCCCGGAGCGGCAAAACTAGCGGCGGACCGCCTGGGTCGCTGCCTCGAAAAGGTTCTTGCCCGCGCGGAGAAACACGGTCTCACGCTGTGCTTGGAACCTCTTCCACCGCCTGAGGCCGACTTCGTCCTGACACTGCGTGAAGCGGTCGATCTCGCCAAGCGGTTCGCCCATCCGTCGCTGCGCACCATCTTCGACGTCAAGAGCGCCTCCAGTGAAATCGCGCCTTTCCCCGAGCTAATTCGCGAATTCGCGCCCTGGATCGCCCACGTCCACGCGAATGATGCAAACCGTCGCGGCCCCGGATTCGGAGACACGGATTTCGTACCGATACTGAACGCGTTCAATGAGATTGGTTATGCGGAATACGTCTCCATCGAAGTATTCGATTATTCGCCCGACCCGACGACCATAGCGCGTGACGGCCTCGCATATCTCCGGAAATGCGAATGCGCCATCCAAGGATAACTGCAATTGACTGCTCCAATCATAACCGTGGAAGCGGGAAGGCATCACCGGCGCTGGTGCCCTGTCGAGTTTCGCCTGCCGCAGCCGCTTTCGCCCGGTAGCCATGTGCTCGATTCCGGCGACGGCGCCGTGCTCCAGGCAGAAGCGCTGAATGACGGGCGTATCCTTTTCGTTCTGCCGGAACTATCGGCGGGCGAATCGCGCTCTTACCGGATCGAGTCCGCCGGCGCGACTGACACCAAAGCAAACGTAACCCTGACGGATTCCGGCGGCGATCTCTCTATTTCACTCCACGGCGAACTGGTAACGCGCTACGTCTATGGCGATGTACCGGCGCGTCCCTACTTCTATCCCGTTCAAGCTCCCGGTCAAATACCTGTTACGCGTGCCTATCCCATGGAGCAGGACGCGGCTGGCGAGACCCGCGACCATCCCCACCATCGATCGCTCTGGATCGCCCACGGCGAGGTTAATGACGCAGACAACTGGTCGGAGGAGCCGGGCCATGCGCACACGCGCCATCAAGAGTTCGGGCGCATCACGGGCGGTCGCGTGGCCGGGTCCTTTGCATCGACGAGCCTTTGGACCAAAGCAGGCGGCGAACCGCTGCTGACACAGGATCTGGCGGTGACGGTCTGGGCCACGGGCGGCGATTTTCGCCTTCTGGATTTCGGGATCAAGTTATCTGCAACGCATGGTGACGTCCATTTTGGCGATACCAAAGAGGGCGGCATCTTATCGGTGCGCGTGGCCAGCGCGCTGGATGTGCCGCGAACCGGTACCATCACGAACGTATATGGGGGAACGAACGAAGCTGAGACGTGGGGAAGGGCCGCCCACTGGTGCGACTATTCCGGCACGAACGCCGGGTCACCCGTCGGCATCGCGATAATGGATCATCCGCACAGCTTCCGCTACCCCACGCACTGGCACGTGCGTAACTATGGCCTTATGACCGCCAACCCGTTCGCGTACGCGGCCTATACGAATGGCGAGAAGGACGGCAGCCACACACTGAAGAGCGGCGAAGCACTCGCCTTCCGATACCGCGTGGTACTTCACGCCGGCTCGTGTTCCGGCGCCGACGTCAATGGCCGCTACCTAGATTTCGTGGCGCCGCCGAAGGTACTAGCTACACCGTAGCATACGGTTGCATCACGAACGACGGTAACATAGCCCCTCTCGCGGCGCGGGTCCTCTGGAATGTCGCAGGCTGGCAAAGACAGTCTTGTCCGTAGCCCCTCTCGCGGCGCGGGTCCTCTACTTCCCGAGGCCGGCTTCACCGTAGTATAGTTTACTGCTCGAACGGAGTTGAATAATGAGTCAGGAGTTTGGTTCGCCCGCACCGCAAATGAAGTCCTTCCCTGTTTGGGCGTGGTGCATAATCGTTCCTTGCGGATGTTCGGTGGTGATCGTGCCGATTCTGGCTGCTATCCTTTTCCCCGTATTCGCTCAAGCGCGCGAGGCTGCGCGGGCCAGCAGTTGCGGAAGCAACCTCCGGCAGCAGTCCTTGGCGGTTCGAATGTATGTTGAAGATTACGACGAACGGCTGCCGCCCGCTACGGCCTGGATGGACTTGATGAAGCCCTACATCAAGCGCGAGGATGTGTTCCATTGCCCAAATGTATCCAAGGATGGCGAATCGGCTTACGGATACGCCTACAATAAGAAGCTGTCACTGCTGCCGCTGGACAAGTTAGACGTTCCGTTCACGACGATAATGCTCTACGATAGCAGCGACCTTTCGAGAAGTGCGGCTGACCTTGTGTCCAGCCTGCCCAACCCGCCTCGGCATCGCCACAGTAACAATCTGGGCTACGCCGATGGCCACGTAAACCGGACCAAACCGACGACCGATCGCTTTTGAGCGCGATCTGCTTGACATTGCACAGGCATGTACGTGTTCGTCCAACGTCACGCTTTGCCTCGCCTGCGCGTACCGGAACTCCGCGTCTCAATAATTGCCGAGACGGATGGGATGCAGTAAAATTATGACTTCTACCGAATCGGGCTCCGGTAGTTATGGCCCCGCGCCGCGCCGGAGCCTTCCAGGCTGGGTCTGGGGCGTGGGCGCTTGCGCATGCCTGCCTATTCTGGCCGTCTTCGCGCTCGGCCTCATTGCCGGACCGGGGCTGAAACGCGCAGGCGAGGCCATGCGTGAAGTCGGGCGCACGAGGACGTGTCTGTCCAATGTTAAACAGATCGCAACGGGCTTGCAGATGTATGCTCAGGACTATGACGAGCATCTTCCCCCGGCCTCCGGCTGGATGGACACCACAAAAGCATTTACCGCGAAGGGCAGCACGAAGGAGAAGGATGTCTTTCGGTGCCCTGCCGCCGCGCTCAAGGTTCCCGACGCATACGGCTATGCTTACAGTACGGCGTTGGCCGGCAAACCGCTTGGAAAAGTCGGCAAGCCGGCGGACGCTCCGATGGTATATGACTCGACGAACCTGACGCGGAGCGCAAGTGATGCGGTCACTACGCTGCCTTCGCCGGGACGGCATCACGGCCGCAGGGGCAGACCGGGAGGCTTAGGCTTAGGCGGACCGGCCAACAATGTGATCGGATATGCGGACGGGCATGCGAAGACCGTCAGCGACGGTACTAAGCCGGATGCACAGTCGGCAGGCGATTGATTAGCGGGGCAGACGGCAATCGGCAGTCGGCAATCGGCAATCGGCAATCGGAGACGGGTCTGATGACCCAACCGGTTCGAATTCTTGATATTATTCGGTAATGGAGCAGGAAAGCATAGTATGAAAGTTCACGTCAACGTGTATCTGGAAGGAATGTCGGTAGACGAGTCGTTCGAAGGGGCAACCGCGGATGAGCTCGTCGGCAAGATGAAGGCGCGCGTGGCTCGGGAGCTTAACTTCCCGATGAAGATGGCGATCAATGCCATGGGCAATCTCATGTTCGCGCAGGAAGTCGTTCGGCGTTACAATAGTTATAAGAAGCTCTCGCTGCCTCAGCCTTCCACTTGCGACGAATTCCTGACGCTGGCGACGGAGCAGGGTCTCGCAAAAATGGAATAGGCGCTCATTTATGGTAACGCAAATCACAAATAGCAAGCCGCGAGCCACTTCCGGAATTCGCGCAGCCGTACTTCCCGCGCCGGGCGCCGCGCCCGAAATCCGAACCTATCCCGCTCCCGCAATGGAGGCAGGGTCCGTGCTGCTGCGCACCATCGCCTCGGAGGTCTGCGGCACCGACGTGCATCTTCAACACGGCCGTTTAGCCGGCGTACCCTACCCCTTGATTCCTGGGCATGTCAGTGTAGGCGAGGTCGAGAGCGTCAGCGGTTCCGTAGTGGACGTCGACGGCCTGCCGATCAAGCCCGGGGATGTGGTGACTTTCCTGGACGTCCATGGAACGTGCAACTCCTGCTGGTATTGCCTGGTGGCGAAAGCCACGACGCGCTGCCCACATCGCCGCGTCTACGGGATAACGTACGGAGCGGACGACTTTCCCGGGCTGGCGGGCGGCTGGTCGGAGTACCTCTATCTTCGGCCGGGAACGAAGATCATTCCGCTGGCTCCCGGCGTTACTCCAGACACATTCATGGGCGGCGGCTGCGGACTCCCGACCGCGATCCACGCCATCGAACTTGCACATATTCGGATCGGCGACCGCGTTCTGGTGCAGGGCAGCGGGCCGGTGGGATTGAGCTGTGCGGCGCTTGCAATGTTGAGCGGAGCCGGTTGGGTCGGAGTGATCGGCGCGCCGGACAACAGACTGCAGGCCGCGAAGCGCATGGGCGCGGATTGGACGATCGATGTGACGGCGGCGACGCCGGAGGAGCGCGGGCGAGCCGTACGCGACGCCACGGGTGGCTATGGACCGGACATCGTGATCGAGGCGAGTGGAAACCCTTTGGCGGTTTCAGAGGGATGCGACCTGGTACGCGACGCGGGCCGCTATGTGATCGTCGGCCAATACACGGACCACGGCGATGTGGCGCTCAACCCGCACCTCCAGATCAATAAGAAGCACCTGGAGATACGTGGCTGCTGGGGCTCAGACTTCTCGCACGTCTACCGCGCCATGCAGGCAGCCGCGCGCTTCGGCGGCCGCGTGCCCTGGTCGTCGCTCATCACCCGCCGCTACGGACTTGAAGAGGTCGGGCAGGCGTTGGCCGATGTCGAATCAGGACGAGTCGTTAAGGCTATCGTTACGCCTTAACGACTATGAATTACTTCGACTTGAACTGAAGCGAAGTCAGGAATGACTCTATCTCTGAACCTGAAATGTCGCCGCCGGCATCCGTGACGACTGCCTGGTATAGGATCGGATTCGGGCCTGCATTGTCGATAAACAGACGGGATTTGGTCTTGCCTCCGCCTGGAACCGTCGTTTCGAACTCTCGTCCCGCAACTCCGTTATGGTCGATCTTCGTCTCGCTGGTGACCGTACCGTTCGTGTTCTTTGCCGCCCCGTCCCTTGCTCCGTCCAGCCCTTTTTGCACGTCATATTGGTTCGATGCCACGGGATATTTCGTACTTGACGACAGGAATTGCCGTTTGCTCAAAACCGGAGAGTACGTCGCCATCACGGCTGTGATCGGCCCGATCGCGGTCTGTGCCGTGATGGTTTTTTCGACCGGCTTACCAGGGAATGAGATGCTGTACGACCCATCGGTGGGCGTGTAAGTAGTTGTGCTGCTGCTTCCGCCGCTTAGTTTACAGCCTGATATCGCGAGCAGAAGCCCTAGCACGATGAAACACGCGATCATTCTCATGGTGTTTTCCTCGGTTCGTAGTTGAGGTTGGGAGCCAGCCACTTTTCAGCGGTAGCCTTGTCCCAGCCACGGCGGACGGCGTACTCTTCCACCTGGTCGCGCTCGATCTTGCCGACGGGGAAGTAGCGCGATTGTGGGTGCGAAAAGTAGAGGCCGCTGACGGAGCTTGCCGGGTACATCGCGAAGCTCTCCGTGAGTTTCATTCCTGCGTTCCGCTCGGCGTCGAGCAGCCGCCAGATCGTCTCTTTCTCAGTATGGTCCGGGCAGGCGGGATAGCCCGGCGCCGGCCGAATTCCGCGATATCGCTCACGGATCAGGTCGTCAGTGTTCAAGTCTTCCTCTAGACCGTAGCCCCACGCATCCCGCACGATCTTGTGCATACGCTCGGCGCACGCCTCCGCAAGCCGGTCCGCCAGCGCTTCCACCATGATCGCGTTGTAGTCATCGAGGTCGGCGCGGTATTTTTGAACCAGCGGCTCCATGCCATGCCCGGCGGTAACGGCGAACGCGCCTACGTAATCGGGAGAGCCGGTTTCCTTCGGCGCGACGAAATCGCCCAGCGCGTAGTTGATCGTTTCGGGGCCTTTATCGACCTGCTGCCTGAGCGTATAGAGCCGTTCCAGCACCGTGGTCCGCGACTCGTCGGTGTATAGCTCGATGTCGTCGCCCACAGCATTGGCGGGGTAGAACCCGATGACGGCTTTGGGTGTCAGGGAGCGGTCTTTCACCAATTCCGCGAGCAGAGCCCGAGCGTCCTCGAAGACACGGCGCGCCTCCGTGCCTACTATCGGATCGTCGAGGATGGCGGGATACCGCCCTGCCAGCTCCCAGGTGTGGAAGAAGGGCGACCAATCGATGTAGGGAACGAGCTCCTCCAGCGGCACGCTGTCGAATACCCGTGCGCCCAGAAACGCCGGCTTCGGCGGCTGGTATCCGGTCCACTCGATGGGCGTTCGCCGCTTGCGGGCCTCCGCGATTCGCAGCGTCGCCTTTTCGCGCTGCCGGTTCAGGTGCTGCTCGCGAAGGAGTGCCTGCTCGCAGCGGTTGTTCTCGATGAACGCGGGCCGCAGCTCCGGGCTGATGAGGCTGCTGACCACACCGACCGCGCGGCTGGCGTCCAGGACGTGGACCACGGGTTTGCTGTAGTGCTGGGCGATCTTGATGGCGGTGTGGGCACGACTGGTGGTCGCGCCTCCAATGAGCAGCGGGATGGTAAAGCCTTCGCGCTCCATCTCCCGAGCGACGTGCGCCATCTCCTCTAGGGAGGGCGTGATCAGGCCGCTCAGGCCGACGAGGTCGGCGTTGACTTCGCGCGCCTTCGCCAAGATCTTGTCGCAGGACACCATGACGCCTAGATCGATCACCTCGTAGTTGTTACACCCGAGCACCACGCCGACGATGTTCTTTCCGATGTCGTGGACGTCGCCCTTGACGGTGGCGACAACGATCCGGCCCTGCGCGCGAACCTCCTCGCCCGCGGCGATTCGGAGCGCCTTCTCGGCCTCCATGAAGGGCAGCAGCACCGCGACGGCCTTCTTCATGACGCGCGCGGATTTGACGACCTGTGGCAGGAACATCTTGCCGGAGCCGAACAGATCGCCGACGATGTTCATGCCGTCCATCAGCGGCCCTTCGATCACCTCCAGCGGCTTTGCATATTTCTGCCGCGCCTCCTCGACGTCGGCCTCCACGAAGTCGGCTATACCCTTGATCAGGGCGTGAGAAAGCCGCGTTTCGACCGTGCCGCGCCGCCACTCATCGTCCTTGACCTGGACCTTGCCCTTTTCGCCCTTGACCGTGTCGGCGAATGTCAGCAGGCGTTCTGTCGAGTCCGGCCGCCGATTGAGCAGCACGTCCTCCACCAGTTCGAGGACGTCCTTGGGGATCTCCTCGTAGACGGCGAGCATTCCGGCGTTGACGATGGCCATGTCCAACCCGGCCTGGATCGCGTGGTAGAGGAAGGCCGAGTGCATCGCCTCCCGCACGACGTTGTTGCCGCGGAACGAGAACGAGATGTTGCTTACGCCGCCGGAGACCTTGCAGTACGGGAGATTCTGCTTGATCCAGCGTGTCGCGTTGATGAAGTCAACCGCATAGTTGTTATGCTCTTCGATGCCGGTGGCGACCGTCAGGATGTTCGGGTCGAAAACGATGTCTTCCGGCGGGAAACCAACTTCGTTCACGAGGATGTCGTAGGCGCGTTGGCATATCTCGATCTTGCGCTGGAAGTTATCGGCCTGGCCCTGCTCGTCGAACGCCATCACTACTACGCCTGCGCCGTACCTGCGGACAAGCTTGGCCTGCTCGCGGAACTTGGCCTCGCCCTCTTTCATGCTGATCGAGTTGACGATGCCCTTGCCCTGAACGCACTTCAGCCCGGCTTCGATGACCGACCAGTTCGAGCTGTCGATCATGATCGGGACTTTGGAGATCGCGTCGTCGGGGCCGACCAGGTTGAGGAACTTCGCCATCGCCTCCGCGCCGTCGAGCATGCCCTCGTCCATATTGACGTCGATGATCTGCGCGCCGCTCTCGACCTGCTGCCGGGCCACGGTAAGCGCGTCTTCGTAATTACCGGCGAGGATGAGCTTTGCAAACTTCGGCGAGCCGGTCACGTTGGTTCGCTCGCCGATGTTGACAAAATTCGTATCCGGCCGGATCGTCAGGGCCTCCAAACCACTGTAGCGCGTGAGGCGATCGACCTGGGGCAGAACGCGCGGCGGGCAGTCCCTCACGGCCTCGGCGATAGCGCGGATATGCGCGGGGGTGGTGCCGCAGCAGCCGCCGACGATGTTGAGCCAGCCGTTTTGAGCCCACTCCCGGAGCTGCGGCGCGAGGGTCTCCGGGGTCTCCGGGAAGCCGGATTCGAGGAGCTCGTCGGGAAGGCCCGCGTTCGGATAGGCGCTAATGTAGATCGGAGCAAGGCCGGAAATCTCCTGAACGAAGGGCCGCATCAGGTCGGGGCCGAACGCGCAGTTCAGGCCGACGCTGAAGAGCGGCGCATGCGAGATCGAGTTCCAGAAGGCTTCGAGCGTCTGGCCGGTGAGCGTGCGCCCGCTGATATCCATGAAGAGGCTGGCCATAACAGGAACGCGGCGCGCGCCTTCATCGAACAGCTTTTGAATGGCGAATAGAGCTGCTTTGAGGTTAAGAGTATCGAAGGTGGTCTCGGGAAGCAGCAGGTCGACGCCGCCTTCAACGAGCGCCTTCGCCTGTTCGTAGTAGGCAATCATTACGGCGTCGAAGGTGACAGGCCGCCAGCCGGGGTTGTTCACATCAACGGCTATGGAGAGCGCGCGGTTCATCGGTCCCATGGAGCCTGCGACGAAGCGGGGCCGCGAAGGATCGCGTTCGGTCGCCTTCGCCGCGCACTTCCTGGCGATGGCCGCAGCGGCAAGGTTCATCTCGAACACGTAGTCTTCCAGGCCATAATCCGACTGCGCAATGGACGTGGCGGTGAAGGTGTTGGTCTCGATGATGTCCGCGCCGGCGTCCAGGTAGGCGTCGTGGATCGACTCGATGATCTCCGGGCTGGTGAGGTTCAGGATATCGGGATTGTTCAGGAGGTCGCTCGGATGGTCCTTGAACCGCTCCCCGCGATAGTCCTTTTCGACCAGGCCCTTGCGGAACATGAGCGCGCCCATCGATCCGTCGAGGATCAGGATGCGCTCGCGAAGGAGGCCGTGCAGGACGTGGTCGATGGGCGGGGGTATATTCATTATTCGGAAACCTTCTAATCAAGAGTGTCTTGGATAGGGCTGTTAGCAGAAAAGATGGCCGACTATTGCCAACGACAGCGATATGGGGCAATAGGTTGCACATTGCGTGCCACTGCCGCGACAAGTCAAGCGGAGACGGTTCGGTGTCTACGTTAAGATTATACCAGACCGTCTACCGGCCAATGGTCCACGATGCAAAGCGGCACGAATTCGACGGAACCGGAGTCCGGGCAGATGGCGATCTCAGAGGTTACCCTTAGGAAAACTTTTCGTCGGCTGATGGTGGGTATTTGCCTCGCCAGGAATTGGCGGGCAGCCCAATTCCGTCGATTTTTCGGAGGGTCGGGGATTGTCTGAACTAGGATTTTTGGGATTTATGTGATGACTATGATTATGTGCGGCGACTTTGTGCTTGGCATGTTGGTTTGGTGGGATGCGGATTGGCTGAACTTGCGTGTTTCCTTCCTTTTGGAGGACTGGCTTTGGGTGACGGCGAAAACAAGAGCGAGTTCTAGGATGATAGGATCACTCGTCGGTTTTGTCTAAGAGGTTTGCGGTTATTGGTAGCTAACCCAAGTACAGGCGATGAGACTGTTCGTGGGAAGGCTACTGTTCTTCAGTTCCTCCAGGAGCCTTGATATGAAATATTTCTTGAATTGTGGTTGGCGACTGGTCTGCATCGCTGGGTTGCTTGTTTGCGCATGTTCTATGTTGGCGGCGCCTGATGGTTTGGACGTGGGTCGGAGACGGGCGCGGTTCCATGCGCTTTTGGATCGGCCTCGGGTCGCGCTTAGTCCGACGCTGACTCGCGAGACGGAGGGTGAGTTTGTTGTGGAGCGCGGACGGTTCTATAGCGAGAAGCAGGAGGCTGTCCCGTTGCTTATTTATCGGGCTAAGTCCGCGAACGGTCGTCTGCCGGCGGTTATCGTGCTGCATGGGACGGGTGGGAACAAGGAGGGCACGGCTTCCGATCTAAGGGAAATTGCCCGACGCGGTATGGTGGCTATCGCTATCGACGCGCGGTTCCATGGCGAGCGGGTTCGCGGGGGCGCCCATGGAGCGCAGGAGTACAACGAGGCCATAATTCGCGCTTACCGGGAGACGGACCCGAACAGGCAGAAGCATCCGCTCTATTTCGATACCGTTTACGATCTCTGGCGCACTGTGGACTATCTTCAGAGCCGCGGCGATGTAGCAGGAGACCGTATTGGGATGCTGGGCTTCAGCATGGGCGGCATCGAGACCTGGCTTGC
>JAYTEU010000165.1:0-4101 GCA_043734985.1 Chthonomonadaceae bacterium | reverse complement strand
AATGGCGGCACCGGCCTAAAGTTCGACGAAGACCTCGCGTTCGGCGACAACGACTTCGGAGTCGCAGTCGAAACCCTCTATACATTGCGAGAGATAGCGTACAACAACATCGTCGGCATCGACGTCCAGCCGCTCAGTACGGATACGGCCGATCAGCAATCCGCGTCTATCGCGCGCAGCATCCGCAACTTCCGGCGAGCACAGGAGATATGCGAAAGCCGAATCGACGCGGTCAAGCTGAATGCGCTGCGCGCCACGGCAAACAGGGCGGAAATCTCGGAGTACTTTGCATCGATCTGTTCGGGAGTTGCTTGAGCGATGGCGGCGGGCAGTTCCTGCTCGCCTCCTCCGCGTGGAGTAGTAACAAAAGGCGCAGCAACATGCCATATTCAACTCCAACACAAGCTCCCGACCGGACTTCGGACACGCCCGTGTCCTACAACGCCTTTCCCGACTCCGTGACGGGAATCCTCGAACGTGTCACATACCATAACGAAGAGAACGGCTACACGGTCGCACGGCTGGCGATAGAGGGAGCGCGCGACCTATTGACCGTGGTGGGGAACTTCTCCAACCCCGTAGTCGGCGAGCAGTTGATCTGCGAAGGCCAGTGGACGTCTCACCGAGAATTCGGCCGCCAATTCCAGGTGGAGCGGTACCAGACCAGCAAGCCCGCCACCGCCTTCGCGATTGAGCGGTATCTTGGCAGCGGGCTGATCAAGGGCGTCGGCCCCGTGATGGCCAAACGCATGGTGGAGCGGTTCGGTATCGATACGCTGGATATCATCGAATCCGACCCGGGAAAGCTCCGCCAGGTGGAAGGCATCGGAGAAAAGCGCATTGTGATGATCCGCAAGGCGTGGGAAGAGCAGCGGGAGATCCGCCGCGTCATGCTCTTTCTCCAGGAGAAGGGCGTCTCGGCGACCTATGCGGTGAAGATATACAAGACCTATGGCGACCGCTCGATTGCCACCGTTGAGGAGAACCCCTACCGACTTGCGCAGGACATCTGGGGCATAGGCTTTAAGACAGCCGACAAAATCGCGCAGCAGCTTGGAATCGCGCCGGACAGCGAGAGACGCCTGGAGGCTGGTTTGCTCTATACGCTCTCCCAGGCCACGGAGCATGGCCACCTCTACCTGCCCGAGCCGAAGCTGCTGACCGCCGCCGCCGAGATTCTCGTGGTCGAAGTAGAAAAGCTTCTGCCTGTGCTGGAAACCATGGTCGCGTCGGAAGCGGTGAAGGCCGAGGATCTGCCCGAGATCGAGATGGCGGGCCGCCCGATGCGCGCGGTTTATCACCCCGCCCTCTTCTATACCGAGATCGGCCTCGCGGCGCAGATTCGACGGCGACTGGATATTCCGCTCCCGAAACCCATCTCCCGTGCGAAGATCGCGGACTGGCTGGCCCTGCAAGAGAAGTCGAATGGGGTTGCGCTCTCCGCCGAGCAGCAGGAGGCCGTCGCGAAGGCGCTGGAGAACCGGATGCTGGTGCTGACGGGCGGCCCCGGCACCGGCAAGACTACCGTCACCAACCTGATAGCGCGCGCGTTCGACGCGCAGAAGAAGAGAATAATGCTCGTCTCGCCGACGGGCAGGGCGGCCAAGCGGCTCTCCGAGGTAACCGGTCGGGACGCGCAGACTATCCACCGATTGCTGAAGTTCGATCCGGCCACACGTCGGTTCCAATACGATGAATCGAATCCGCTGGACTGTGATGTACTGATCGCGGACGAGGTCTCGATGCTGGACGCCGTGCTCGCCAATAACCTTCTCAAAGCTGTACCGGACGAGGCGCAGGTGGTGTTCGTCGGAGACAGCGACCAACTCCCTTCCGTCGGCGCGGGCAACGTACTGGGCGATATGCTCGATTCGACCGTCGTGCCCTCCGTGCGGCTTACGCAGGTCTTCCGACAGGCGCAGCAGAGTTTGATAGTTACCAACGCGCACAAGATTCGACAGGGGCAGTTTCCGACGCTGGTTCCTCCCCGGCAGAGGGAAGGCAATAACTGCCTATGGGTGGAAGTTGAGGAGAGCGAGGACGAGAGCGTCACCTCGGCATCGCTTGGCGCGCCCCAGGTCGTCAAGCTAGTCCGCAAGAGCCTTCCGGCGCTCGGCTACCGTGGAGACGATATTCAGGTTCTCTCCGCAATGCACAGGGGAACGCTCGGCGTCGGGTACCTGAACGAGCTGCTTCAGGAGGCGCTCAATCCCGGCGACCCTACGGGGCGAAAGCCGGAACTGCTGCGAGGCTCCAGGCGGTTTCGCGTCGGCGACCGGGTTATTCAGCTTGTGAACAACTACGACAAGAATGTATTCAATGGCGACGTCGGTACGATCGGAGACATCCGCGCCGATGACCAGATACTGGTTGTGCGGTACCCCGAGGCGAGCGTCGAGTACGATTTTGCCGACTACGACGAACTCCAATTGGCCTACTGCATGAGCATCCACAAGAGCCAGGGTTCGGAGTACAAGGCCGTGGTGCTGGTAATGCACTCCAGCCAATATATGATGCTTCAGCGGAATCTGCTCTATACCGGCCTGACGCGGGCGCGCGACCTGTGTATCCTGGTCGCCGACAAGCGCGCCATTGGCCGGTCCGTCAAGAACGACAAGACTACGCGCCGGTACACTCGGCTCGCGCACCGCCTGGGCGAATCCAAGGATTAGCCCGCGCCCAAATTCCACATGGGGAGAAGACCGAAAATGAGTACCGGCACGAATATCCAGGGCGGCGCATTTCTCCTGGGCGGAGTGGACCCTCGGAGAGTTTTTGTCCCCGAAATGCTGTCGGACGAGGACCGTCTGATCGGCAAGACGGCTGCGGATTTTCTTCGCCTGGAAGCGCTCAGCAAGGTGGATGCCATCGAGGCAGGAGATCATGCTTTGATGGCGGACCTCATGCGCAAGGCAGGAGCGCTGGGCCTGCTCGGCGCGGATGTGCCGGAGGTGTATGGCGGCCTCGGACTGAAAATGACCACTTCCGCTCTGATCGCCGAGAAGCTCAACCCCCAGCAGTCGTTCGCGCTTACGCATGAGGCGCATACGGTTATCGCCACGCTTCCTCTGCTCTACTTCGGCAACCACGATCAGAAGAGCCGATACCTTCCCAGGCTTGCGTCCGGCGAGTGGATAGGGAGTTTTGCGCTGAGCGAGGCCAACGCCGGCTCTGACGCCCTGGCGATGCAGACTCGGGCCACGCTCTCGACGGATGGCGCCCACTACCTACTGCGCGGCGAAAAGATGTGGATCACCAATACCGCGTTCGCCGACCTGTTCACCGTGTTTGCCAAGGTAGACGGCGAGAAGGTGACCGTGTTCCTGGTCGAGAGGAACAGCCCGGGATTGTCATTCGGCAAAGAGGAGCACAAGCTCGGGATGCACGGTACGTCTACCCGCCGCGTGATTCTGGAGGACGTGGCAGTGCCGGTTGAAAACGCGCTGGAGGTTGGGAAGGGGCACTATGCGGCCTTCTGCGCCCTGAACCTCGGCCGTTTTAAGCTGGAGGCCGGAGCCGTAGGCGGTCTTAAATCGCTGCTCTCCACCTGTGCGATCTATGCAAAGCAGCGCAAGACCTTCGGTCGGCCGATTGCCGAGTATGGCCTGATCAAGCACAAGCTGGCGGAGATGTGCGCCCGTACCTTCGCCCTGGAGTCGATGGTCTATCGCCTGGCCTACGATCTTGACACTGCATTCGACGGGATCGTGCCGGAAGCCGACGATGCGCCTACAAACTATCACCGCGCGGCGGAAGAGTTGACGATAGAGTGCTCGATCGTCAAGGTGATCGGGTCGGAGGCTTACAGCCTCTTCGCCGATGAAGCGATACAGATACATGGCGGCTACGGGTATACCGAGGAGTTTCCGGTGGCGCGGGCATGGCGGGATCAGCGCCTGCTGCGAATTGGCGAAGGCGCAAACGAGATCGTGCGACTGGCGATCGTAAACACACTGCTGCGCCGCGATCTCGCCGGTCGTCTATCGGCGCTGGACGCGGGCAGGAAAGTCTCCGCGGCTCTGATGCAGTCGGAGGTTCCGAACCCCGACCTATACGACGATCCGATAGACGCGCTCGGCGGCCTGACCAGAGACGTCACGG
>JAYTEU010000164.1:0-2449 GCA_043734985.1 Chthonomonadaceae bacterium | reverse complement strand
CGCGTTGGCTCCAAGACCGGTGACCGCAAGGACGAGCCGGTCGTGATCCTTTCAAACAGCGGCGAGGTGCGCCATCCTAAAACGGGCAAAGAGGTCGCGGCGTGCGCGCTGGACGGCGTTCCGCTTAAGCCCGACTTTACGGGCGATCGTCGCGAGGTTCTAGCGGATTGGCTCACCTCCCCACAGAACCCGTTCTTCGCGCACGAGGCGGTCAATCGGCTCTGGAAGCACTTCCTGGGACGCGGACTGGTGGAGCCGGTGGATGACCTGCGCGCAACCAATCCGGCCTCCAATCCCGCACTGTTCGACGCGCTCTCGGACGATTTCGCGAAAAACGGTTACGATCTCAAGCGCCTGATGCGCTCCATACTCCTGTCACAGATATATCAGCGCTCGCCCATTCCGTCCAAGGGCAACGAACGCGACACGAAGTACTATTCGCACTACGCGTTCAAACGTATCGACGCCGAGCCGCTCCTGGATGCCATAGCTGCGGCAACTGGTGCGCCCGACAAGTTCGAAGGCTTTCCCGTCGGCCTGCGGGCAACCCAGCTCCCGGATACCGGGGTCGGTTCCTACTTCCTGGACCTTTTCGGCCGACCGGCGCGCAATGTGGCGTGCGAGTGCGAGCGATCCGCGGACCCCAACCTCGGACAGATACTTCACCTTATGAACGACACCGCGATCAATGCGAGGATCGGTTCGAAATCGGGCCGAATTGCTGGGCTGCTCTCGACCAAATCGGACCCGAAACGGATCACCGACGAGCTCTATTTGGCCACGTATAGCCGCTTCCCCACCCCTTCGGAGCGGCAGCAAGCCACTGCGGCAATCACAGCCTCCGTGCCGGCCGCGCCTACAGTCTGGGTAAATCCGTGGAAATCGGCGCCGGCGCTTGAGTGGAAGGATGCGAAGGCCCCGCCTCCCCCTCCGAAGACCAGACAAGAGGCGGCGGAAGATATCCTGTGGGCGCTGCTGAACTCCAAAGAGTTTGTGTTTAATCACTAGGAATGTACCTCAGGAATGTACCTCGCTATGACCTTACCACTTTCCCGTTCGTATGTTTGGGCCGCCTGGAACCTGGGGTTTCGGGCGGCGGTTTGTATTGGGGCGGTTTGCGCTTCCGGGACCGGGCAGGGACAGGCTCGCCCGGCGGCGGCGCAGTCGGTCTCCTTCTACCGCGATGTCAACCCGATCTTCCGTACGGCGTGCGTGGGTTGCCACAGCAATGAGGCGGCTGCCGGCGGCCTCAACCTGACGTCCAACGTGGCGGCATTCAAGGGCGGGCGCGGCGGCCCGCTATGGGTGGCGGGCAAATCGGCGGAGAGCCGACTGTTCAAATATGTCACCGGCGCGCTGAAACCGCAGATGCCTCCGGGCAGCGGGCTGAAACAGATCGATATCGATCGTATCCGGCAGTGGATCGATGCGGGCGCTAAGATCGATGCTCCTCCCGTGGAGGGCCGAGCGAACAGCGCGCCGAAATTGACCGGCAGGGGCGCTCGAACGGCCTCCGTCGCAGTTGGCGCTCCCTTCACATTGAAAAAGGCGGCCCCGGTCACCGCGCTGGCGTTCGGGCCGGATGGCAAGACCCTGGCGGTCGGAACCTACCGCGAAGTCCAGTTCTGGAGCCTGGAAAGCAGGACGCTGACAGGCCGATGGACGGGGCACCCGGACACCATTCGGGGACTGGTCTACAGCAAGGACGGGAAGATGCTCGCGGCGGCAGGCGGCAGTTCCGGATCCGGCGGCGAGGTGCGCCTCTGGGACGTCGCCGCCTCGAAGGAGCTACGCACGCTCGGCGACGATACCGATTCGGTTAATGCCGTCGCCTTCAGCCCTGATGGAACGCGACTGGTTACCGGCAGCGCGGATAAGCTGATCAAGACCTGGGAGACCGCGACCGGCAAACCGATCGCCATCGGCAAGGACCATTCAGACGCGGTTTGGGGAGTCGCCTGGAGCCCGGACGGCAAATACCTGGCATCGTGCGGCGCGGACCGAAGCGTCAAAGTGTGGGACGCAGCCGGTATGAAGCGGCTCTACAGCCTGAGCGGGCACGAAGACGTGGTCTTCTCCGTGGAGTTCAACGCCGACGGCAAAACCCTGGTCACGGCCAGCGCGGATCGGACGGCGCGCGTGTGGAACTACGGCCCCGAAGGCGGAAGCGCCGCGGCGACCCTGGCGGGGCACGGCGCAAACGTCATGAACGCCAGCTTCGCGCCTAAGGGCGGGATCGTGACGGCATCGGGTGACATGCTGGTGAAAACGTGGGAGAACGGCGGCTCGAACCGGCGAACGTTTACCGGCGCGAAGGACTGGGTCTACGTTGCGCGCGCAAGCCTGGACGGCAAGATCGTGGCGGGAGGAACCTGGGACGGGACGGTCCTCCTGTGGAATGCGGCGGACGGCAAACCGGTGGCTGAGTTCTCGACCGGCCCGCGGTAAC
>JAYTEU010000163.1:0-4036 GCA_043734985.1 Chthonomonadaceae bacterium | reverse complement strand
GAAGTATGCGCAGATACTGCTTCTGTCGAATGAATTTGCGTTCGTGGATTAAGGAGGCTTGCGATGCCGGATCATAAACCGGGTTGGGAAGACATGGCGGTTACGCGGCGGGAGATTCTGAACCGCTGTGGGATGGGCTTCGGTTCGCTGGCTCTCTATACGATGCTGGGCGAGGCCGGGCTGCTTCAGTCTGCGCGCGCCGAGAGCTCCGTTGCGGGCCTCGAAGCGCGACAGCCGCCTCTCCCCGCCAAGGCCAAGCACGTAATTCACCTTTTTATGAGCGGTGGCCCGTCGCACGTGGACACATTCGACCCGAAACCCGCTCTAGCGAGGTTCAAGGGTAAAACGGTAAAGGGCGGCGTGGGCAGAATGGGCGCGCCGCCGGTCGGCCTGCCTTCTCCGTTCAAGTTTCAGCGGCATGGCAAGAGCGGAATTGAGGTAAGCGAGCTGTTTCCACAGATCGGGGCGCATGCCGACGATCTATGCGTCATCCGGTCCATGGTGACGGACATCCCCGCACACGAGCAGGCGCTGCTATTGATGAACACAGGCACTGTGCGGTTCGTGCGGCCGAGCCTGGGCTCCTGGACGACCTACGGCTTGGGCACCGACAACCAGAGTCTGCCGGGATTTGTAGCCATGGCTCCGGGAGGCTATCCGCTCCTCGGAGCCCAGAACTGGCACGCCGGTTTCCTGCCCGGCATATACCAGGGCACCTATATCGATTCCAACCAGACAAACATCGAGAAGATGATCGAGCACGTTCGCAGCGGTGTCGCGTCGCTCGCCGAGCAGCGCCAGCAGCTCGACGTGCTTCACGAGCTTAACGATTCCTATAGGGATCGTGTGAGGCAGGACGCTCAACTGGAGGCGCGAATTCACTCCTTCGAGCTGGCTTACAAGATGCAGGAGGCGGCTGCGGATGTGTTCGACACCAGCAAGGAGCCGGACAGCATCCTGAAAATGTATGGCGACGGGCCGCAGGCGCGCCAGCTCCTGATCGCCCGCCGTCTCGTGGAGCGCGGCGTACGGTTTGTGCAGTGCTGGCAGGACGGCTGGGATACGCACTCCAACCTTGAGGACAGCATGCGCGGCCTTGCAAAGCAGAGCGACCAGCCGATAGGCGCGCTGCTCACCGACCTTAAGCAGCGCGGCCTCCTGAAGGACACGCTCGTGATCTGGGGCGGCGAGTTCGGACGGACGCCGACGGCGCAGGCGGGAGCAGACACCGGCAAGGGAAGCGGCCGCGATCACAACAGCGCGGGTTTCTCAACCTGGATGGCCGGCGGCGGCGTGAAGGGCGGCTACGTACATGGGGAGACCGACGAGCTGGGCTTCGCCGCAGTGAAGGACAAGGTCCACGTTCACGACCTGCACGCGACCATTCTGCGCTTGATGGGCTTCGACCACGAGAAGTTCACCTTCCGCTACGCGGGCCGCGACTTCCGCCTCACCGATGTGTACGGCAGCATCGTCCAAAACTTGATAGCTTAGAGACTTCAAATTGGGGATAATCGCTGAGCCCACACATGAAACAGACCTCGTAAGATTGTATCTCACGAGGTCCATTTAGGATTCTCAAAGAAAGTGGGAAGCCGACTGAATGGATTTTTTAGAGAGTGTCCAAGAAGCGCGGGATACGCCCCTTACCCCCCAATTCTGTGGGAACCCGCTGGCATAATGCGCAACAACTCCCCCAGAATTGGGGGCTGGGGGGCGCTTTTTGCACACATTCTAAGCGGCCACAGCCTCGGCGACGGGTTCGACCGCGATCTCCGCGATCACTTCGGGGTATACGCTGACCCGGCGTCGCGTCTTCGGGCCTTCGAACTTGACGATTCCGGAGATCAGTGCGAAGAGCGTGTAGTCCCGGCCACAGTCCACGTTTTTGCCGGGGTGCAGCTTCGTGCCGCACTGCCGTACGAGCACGTTACCAGCCTTGACGACTTCGCCGCCGTATTTCTTGACGCCGCGCCGTTTGCAGTTGCTGTCGCGCCCGTTTCGCGAGCTTCCGACGCCCTTTTTATGTGCCATGGTTATCTCCCGCGGTCGAACAGTGCCGATACCGCCAAAAGTGAATCGGTCAGGCGACTATGCTTTCGATGTGAAGGCGGGTCTGCGACTGACGATGACCGTATCGGTGTCGAATGTTCTTCTTGGGCTTGAAGGTGAAGCCATTGATCTTCTTACCGCGGAACTGCTCGACGATGGTAGCAACGACTTTAGCGCCCTCGACATTCGGAGTGCCGTAGCGTCCGCCGTCGTCCCCGCTCACAAACAGGACTTCGGTCAGTTCAACTTTGCCCTCATCGTCGCCGGCCAACTTCTCCACGACGATGTTTTTGCCTTCCTGCACCCTGTATTGCTTCCCGCCGGTCTTAATAATTGCGTACATGGAATTCGTCCTTAAACTGCTCTGATTCGAGTTCACTCACTCAAGAAAAGCTTCGGTTTTAATGGCGCCGCCGGTCGTGATTAAGTACAAACCACCGCGCTCCGGGCACACGCACGAAAAAGCCGGCCAATCTCTAGGTCGGCTTTGAAATATACCATAGTTCAAAGCCGAGAGTCAAGCAAAATTTCGAGCGACTGGACCTAGTCGAACCAATCTTCGGAAGGAATCCGACGGGTTTAGACAGAAACGCCGCTTCGGTTGAATTCTCTTCTATAATATAGGATGGAAGCTTCATTGCCGGAGATTGGCGACTGGCTGGACCGATTGATCGAGCACGAAGCGGCCTATGCAGGAATGGCCGCGCAGTGCGAACGTACCCGCCACGCCGTCTATCTCCATGCGCCGGACCTTCCAGAGTACATCGATGCGAATAGAGCGCTGCGTCTGCGAACCGAGGGTGTGAGCGCGGAAGACGTCGCGGCCGAAGTCGATGCATACTACCATTCGCGCGGACTGCGGCCCGCCGCCGAAGTGGACGATATCGCGGAGGAGCAGGGCATTGGGGCAGCATTGCGCAAGATCGGCATCCAGCCGGTCGGCGGAGACCGGCTCTTGATGCGCTACCCGCCCGGCGAGCCACCAATGGCCCGGCTAAAGTCGGATTCAACCGTGGAAACTGTGCCGAACGAGACCGGCCGAGGCGAGGCTGCGGAGTGGATCGAAACCGCTGTCGCCGACGATGTGGGCTGGCCGGACGAAGCGCTCTGGAGAAACGTCGCGAACCGAGAAGCGCGGTACTCGCACTGCCGCCTGTACCTCGCTAGACTGAACGGCCGCCCGGCGGGAACGTGCGACCTGTTCCTTTACGAAAATTGGGGCCGCATCGATAGTGTGGCGACTTGGCCGGAGTTTCGGCGCAAAGGCGTCGCGAGCGCGCTTGTATCCCGGGCGATCGCGGACTCGCTAACGAGCGGCAGTCGTGAGACGTATCTTTTTACGGAGCCTCAAGGAGCCGCCGAGCGATTGTATCTCGCACTTGGATTTGTGCCATGGCGGATCAATGTGTTCAGCCGGCATCAACGCTAAATTCGCGCGTTGCACCAACCGACCGGAGACTAATCGAGTGAAACGTGTCGTCAGCATCAGTCTGGGCTCCTCCAAAAGGGATAAGAAAGTCACCGCTCGGTTCTTCGGCGAGGATTTCGAGATCGAGCGGATCGGCGCGGACGGCGATATGGCGCGATTTCGCGAGCTGATCGCGGAGCTCGACGGCAAAGTGGATGCGTTCGGCGTGGGCGGTACCGATATCTATGTTTACGCGGGCGGCAAGCGGTATGTGCTTCAGGAGATAGTCCGCCTGATGTCGGGCGCGAAGAAGACGCCCTACGTGGACGGCAGCGGCCTGAAGAACACGCTCGAACGCGAGGCGGTGACCTGGCTGCAGGAATCCGGCACGGTTGATTTCCGACCCAAGAGCGTTCTCATGGTCTGCTCCGTGGACCGATTCGGCATGGCGGAAGCCCTGGCAGCGCGCGCGAAGTCCGTGGTTTACGGCGACCTGATGTTCAGCCTGGGAATCCCGATCGCACTCCACTCCTGGGAGTCCACGCAGCGGCTGGCGCATCTGCTGCTTCCGATCGC
>JAYTEU010000162.1:0-4207 GCA_043734985.1 Chthonomonadaceae bacterium | reverse complement strand
ATGGAGTTGGGCCGGGAAGGCAAAGTGATCTCGATCGAAGAGAAACCCGAGACCCCAAAGTCCAACTACGCCATCGTCGGCCTCTACTTCTACGACCGGCATATCACCGAAATCGCCGCGAGTATCAAGCCCTCCGCGCGAGGCGAACTCGAGATCACCGACGTGAACCGGGTCTACCTGGAGCAGGGGAACCTGCACGCGCAGCTCCTCGGGCGCGGCTATGCCTGGCTGGATACCGGGACGATCCTTTCACTGGTGGAGGCGAACAATTTCGTGGCCGCCATCGAGCAGCGGCAGGGCCTTAAGATCGCATGCCTGGAGGAAGTGGCGCTTCAGTGCGGATACATAGGTCTGGAGGATGTACAGCGCCAGGCCGAAAAGCTGCACAAGAGCGAGTACGGCCAGTACCTGTTGCAGATGGTGCGGGATCGTGCAGAGGGAAGGCGAGACGTGCGTTAGCGGCGACACCGGTTCGCCCCCCCGAATCAGCGTCCGGAGGGTTTTGCGAACTTCGACAGGTTGACATAATCGTAAGTGCCGCCGCTCTCGTCGGCAATCGCCTTGAGCAGCTTTATGCCGGGAAATCGCTCGCCGACACCAAGCGCCAGCGTCGCGATCCGGATATTGCGCGTATTCTTGCTGTGAATGTACTTTCGCAGCTTGTCGAAATCCTCGATTCCGCCGTTGGGCTCTCCGTCCGACATCACGTAGATATAGGTGATGCCGCTCATGTTGAGCGCAACATCCATAGCACCGGAGAAGTTCGTGCCCGCGCCGGTCTTGATTCCGTCCACGTAGTCCCGCGCATAAGCGATGTTTTCCGGCGTTGCGGGCACCGCGTCGTCCTGGAAAGTGACTGCCTCCCGGGTGAAGGCAATGATGTTAAAGGTGTCTGACGGGTGAAGGCTGGCAAGCGCCTTTTTCAGCGCGTCCTTCGCCTTGACCAGTTTGAAGTTGTCCTCCATGCTGCGCGAAGTATCCATCGCGTACACGATATGAACCGGCGTATCGCTGCCGTCGGTCGGGCGGATCTGGAAGAGAGCGCCGCGTCCGGGAGGCCCGATTGCGTTGTGGAGGATGCGGGCGACGGCGGTATTACGGTCAACACTGCGAGTGGGCCGTGGCGGCTCGTCCGGAGACTGCGCGCCGGCCCCCGTGGCAAAGCCTCCGCCACCGATGGACCCGGGCCGATCCGGGCCGCGTCCGCTGCCTCCCGCTCTCCCTCGCCCTGCTAGGCGCACGGGCGCAGCCCCGATCCTTGGGCCGCCGTTACCGCGCAGCTTACCGATAGCGAGGCCTCCAGAGCCGTTGCCGACGCCGCCGCCCGAGCCCGCGCCGATGCCCGGCTGGTCATCCGGCATGCCATCGCCCAGGGGATTGCCGCCCTTGCCCTTCAAGAGAGAGCCTCTGCTGCCCACTCCCGCCGAGGGTCCCGCACTCGCAACCTCCGTGCCTCGGGCGCCTCCGCCGGAATAGCCGGGATCGCCCGCGGGCGCCTCCGGAGCATAGAACCCGGTTCGGCCGCGGACGTTCGAATTCGTCGGCGGACCGCTGCCGGCGCCTAGCGCGGGAGTTCCGCTCGCCCTCTTGACGGTGGCCGAAGGGTTGGGAGATCCGGGGGCGGCGAGGTCCGGGCTGTCGTTGGGAATTCCGTCTCCGAGTGGATTGGCGGTTTTATCGTGGAGAACGGAGCTGCCGCCTTCCGGTTCGCGTGTCTGGGCGGTGAGGCTGGAGGTATCCGCCGTCGCATATAGCACGTCGCTAGTATGCGCTTCCGGATTGCTGCGAGCCGAGCCCGCGGCAGGGCTGGGCTGGGTTTCGGAGGGACTTTCCACAAGATTTGCCGTGCGAACGCGGCTGACCTTCGTCCGCGCGGTCTGTCTCGGCTGCCTGCTCGCCGGCGCTTCTGCCGAAATATGCGTGGGCAGAGAAGCGACTATTGGCCGCGACTGCCGCGAGCGCGCGACATGGCGCGAAACTTCGTGGCGAACAACGGCGACGCGAACCGGCGTAGGTACCACCGCGCGTGGAGCCCTTGTCACGGCACGGTGCCGTTTCTCCACGGGCGGGACGATTTTAGGCTGTGGAGGCATTACCGGCGCGGAGAGAGTGACCTCGATGCCGGGCGCTTCGGGTGGCCGGTTGTTGCCCCCTAAACCGAGACCGCGAGTTACGAACACTACGCCCAAATGCATTATCAGGGATAGGGCGCAGAAAGTCGGGAGCCAGTACCATCGTTCGATTTGCATGGCAAAATCCTTACTGTTAACGCGGTGCAGTCCTTTTGCTTGTCGCGACAGCGCGGGCAGGTGCAACTCGGTATTTTAGCCCAAAAGTATGTGCGTTTGCAATTGTTAGTAACCAATTGTCCGCTGCCGCGAACTATATTCCCACGGAAAGAGGATGCGGCTCATAGGAATTGCCAAGGGTCGGCGGGAATACGTCTGCGGGCTTCCTGCTGGATCGGGCGTCGAATTCTGGCTTCTGCATTCGCCCTGGCGATCTGCCACGAATGCTCAGGCCCGGAATCGATGTGTATGAGGTAACGCACGCACGCTTATTCGGGACGTGAAGCCCGGTTACCTGCCGGATTTTTTGGGTTGTTTGAAAGCAATCGCAATGGGCGGTGGAAGGGAGCAGAGCGCAAATGACCGTTCGCGTTCGTGTAGCTGTGATTGGCACGGGCTGGTGGGCGACTGCAACGCATATTCCGGCGCTGCTCGAACACCCGAGCGTCGATCTCGTGGCGCTTTGCGATGTCAGCGAGGAGCGGGCGCGGGCAGCAGGCGCGGCCTTCGGTGTTGAGCGCATCTACACGGATCACAGGCGAATGCTCTCGGCCGAGCGCCCGGATGCGGTGGTCGTCGCCACGACCCATGCGACCCACTTTACCGTAGCCTGCGACTCTCTTGGGGCGGGCGCGCACGTCCTGATCGAGAAGCCGATGACGCTCTTGGCGATGGATGCGCGGGCGCTGGCCATGCGCGCCGTGCAGGTCGGGCGCGCGGTGATCGTCGGTTATCCCTGGAACTATCGCTCCCATGTTCGGCAGGTGCGGGATGTGCTTGTCTCCGGGCGGCTCGGCCCCATTCAGGTCGTCCAGAGCGTCTTCAACTCGTACAACACGGACCTGATCGGCGGACGCGATCGCACGGAAAAGGGCGCCTATGCGGTCCACGGCCCCGGCGACGTCTACAGCCGCAAGGAGCATTCCGGCGGTGGTCACGGGCACCTTCAGATGACTCACGCTGCCGGGCTGCTCTTCTTCGTCACGGGGCTGCGCGTGAGCAGGGTGCAGGCACGGATGGCGTCCCACGGCCTGCCGCTCGACCTGGTGAACGTGATCCAGGTCGAATTCGAAGGCGGCGCGCTTGGCACGGTGAGCGGCACCAGCAACAGCTTTCTGCCGGAGAGCAGACTGGTAATCGGCTGCGCGCGCGGAAGCGTGCTGTTGGACCTGTTCGCCGGCACGACTGTCATCAGGGCGGAGGGTGGCGAGCAGGAACATCTGCCGCCCGCCGCGGACCACGATCTGCCGCGCGCGCCGGTCCGAAATCTGGTGGGCGTGGCGCTTGGCGTCGAGGAGCCCGGCTCTCCCGCGGAGGTCGGCCGGCGTGCCGTGGAACTGCTGGACGCGGCCTACCGTTCCGCGGATGCCGACGGGCGGCCCGTAGCGCTCGCGGAGCTGTATTCGGAAGGCGGGCAGTAGGCAATAGGCAGTAGGCAATAGGCAGTAGAAGTTCCAACGGAGGAGCCGTCATGAAGATTACAGAGGTGTGCGCGGTACGAATCGAGTTTCCGGGGCGCGAGGATAAGCCGGCGGGGCGGAGCCGCTCGTGGTCGAGGGATGCCGAGGTCGCTAACCCGATGTCACGTTACCCGGCGTACAAGCGGCACCGAAGCCTGTGGCTGCCGAAATGGGGCGAGGTCTGGTGCCGGGTGACGCTGGAGGACGGAACCTGGGGCCTGGGCCAGACGCAGCACGGGCGTCCGGTAGCGGCGGTGATCGACGATCATCTGGGACCGCTCCTCGTGGGAGAGGACATCATGGCGGGCGAGAAGCTGGCCGATATGCTGTTCCGGCTGACAAAGCCGTACGGCTCGACGGGCCTTGCGTCCTATGCGGTGAGCGCGATCGATCTCGCCCTCTGGGATGCGCGCGGCAAGGCGCTTCAGCAGCCGGTCTATGCGCTCCTGGGCGGGCTGC
>JAYTEU010000161.1:0-1857 GCA_043734985.1 Chthonomonadaceae bacterium | reverse complement strand
CCGAGATCGATCCGGAGGCCACGCAAAAAGAGCCCGGCGAGCCCGTGGCCCAAAGCAGCGGAAAGTAGCCTGAATGGACCGGTTCGATTTTCTTGAACTGGATAGCGAGGGGCCGAAAGCGTCGCGCCAGCCCGCCGTCCCCGATTCGGAGCCGGCTTCCACGGGCTGGAAGCCGCTTCGCCTGCGTGCCGTCGAAGTCATCGGCGAGCCGGGAGACGCAGCGGGCCAGTTCTCCGGCCCCACCGGCCTCTCCGTGGATCGTGACGGTGCGGTCTATATCGCCGACAGCCAGAATCAGCGCGTGCAGCGGGTGGCGATGAACGGAGACCTGAAGCGGTACGGGCGGCCCGGCGAGGCTCCGGGCGAGCTTTGGGGACCGCAGGGCATCGCCATCGACCCGTCCGGGCAGTTCTTCTTCGTGGCCGATCAGGGCAACAACCGGCTCCAGTGCTTCGGCTTCAACGGCCAGCACCGGGGCGTGATGCAGGGCTTCCGCGCGCCGTGCGGCCTGAGTTTCGACTCGTCAGGCAGGCTCTGGGTGGCCGATTCGGGCAATGGCCGCGTGATGTGCTTCGACGTTCGCAGCGGCCAGTTTCTCGGCGGCTACGACCGATCGTCCGGCCTGGTGCGCCCGACCTGGGTGATCTGCAATCCCATGGGGCTGGTCTTTGTGACGGACAGCGGCACGCAGGAGATCGTCTGCTTCACCAACGGAAAGCGTACCGCGCAGCGCCGCCTCAACGAACCTGCCCAGCTCGCGCTAGACGCGCAGGGCCGCCTCTACGTGGCCGAGTCCGGCTACAACCGCCTCCATGTCTTCGACGCTCAGGGCAACTCCCTCATCACCTTCGACACTCCCAGCGCCCGAATCGGCTCCTTCCGGCAGCCTGCCGGCGTGGCGATCGGCCCAGGCGGCGAGATATACGTCTCCGACACCCAGAACCACCGCATCCTCCGCCTCGCCTGGGATTGACATTTCGTTAGCGGACTCGACATTCTATGAAAAGCAAAGGCGTCGGCGCGGCTGCGTTTATTGTGGACGACGAAGGTAGAGTGCTTCTCGTCAAACACAGCTACGGTCGCCTGAACTGGGAGCTTCCCGGCGGCGGCGCGGAAGCCAATGAGTCGCCGGTTGAGACTGCGCTGCGTGAGGTGCGGGAAGAGACGGGGCTGATAGTCACGGCCCGCCATATGACAGGCATGTATTATGCGCCGGATAACGACTCCGTACATTTCGTTTTCCGGTGTGAAAGACTGGCTTCTGACGCTATTCCTCGTGCCGACCTGGCGGAGATAAGCGAGTGCCGGTTCTGGCCCCCCCCGACGCGTTGCCGCGCCCCATCAGTGACTGGACAGTCCGCCGTATCGAGGATGCTCTGAGCGGGAACAGAGACGGCTTGCCCATCGAGATCGGAGCGCGCGTCTGGCTGGAATAAGTTAGCCGACAATCTACACAATTATTGTTGCTGCGCATAAGCGTTGAGCTGAACATTTGGGTGCAGACACGAGATCTGCCCCTACGCACGATACCAGCCCAACGGTTTTGCGCGCTTACCAACGATTCGACAGTATGCCCGGGTTCGCTATGCGGTCCCGGGGTTTTCTATTTTTGATGGTGAATTGTTGCGTGCTATGGGAAGAATTTCGGCGCGGGCCACGTCTAATCCTTGAATTCGCAAATTCGCGGGTCGGATATTAAGGGTTGCGAGCCGCGTAGAATGTAGAATACATGTCCGCCAGGCGATCGAGGCGAAGCATTCAGGCTACCGGAGTTTCAATGGAGCGGGGCGTGGCGATACCTACCGGCAACTGCGAGGCGCAATGGATCGAACGCTGCCGCTCGGGCGACCGCGAGGC
>JAYTEU010000160.1:0-1663 GCA_043734985.1 Chthonomonadaceae bacterium | reverse complement strand
CCGCAGCCGAAAGCCGGACGTGATAGACGATCACTACTACCGAACCGCGCGCGACATGGAGCGCGACGTCCACCATTACGATGCGACTGACCGCAATGGGCCGAAGATCTTCGTCGGCGAATGGGCCTCGACCGAAGGCAGCCCGACTCCCACCCATCAGGCGGCGCTGGGAGATGCGGCCTGGCTGACGGGCCTGGAGCGCAACTCCGATATCGTCCCCATCCAGTGCTATGCGCCGCTCCTGGTGAATGTCAATCCCGGGGCGCGCCAATGGGGCACTAACCTTATCGGTTACGATGCGCTGAGGAGCTTCGGCTCGCCCTCGTATCATGTTCAGGCGATGTTCGGGCAGAACCGGGGCGATGTCGTACTGCCGGTCGAGATCGTGCCGCAGACCACGCCGCAGCCGGTGGGCTTCACTCCGAAGGGCGCGGTCGGGGTGGGCACGTGGCTAACGCGGGCCGAGTACAAGGATGCCACGGTGACCCTGGGCGATCGAACGCTCTACCAATCCGATTTCGCCGCCGGCCTCGCGGGGTTCCGGCCGGCGCAGGGCGTTTGGCGGACCGAGAACGGCGCGCTCGCGCAGACCAGCATGGCGCAGGACGCGCGAGCCGTTGCCGGGAATGCCGATTGGACGGACTATACCTATCGTGTCAAAGCGCGCAAGACAGCGGGCGATGAAGGCTTCCTGGTGATGTTTCACGTTCAGGATCAGGACAACTTCGTCTGGTGGAACGTAGGCGGTTGGGGCAATACTCGGACGGTGCTCGAACGCGCTATGAACGGCTCCAAGCGAGAGATCGGCCGCTCCGTTCCGATGAAGATCGAGATCGGACGCTGGTACGATATCCGGATCGAGGTGCAGGGCCGCCGCATCCGCTGCTACCTGGATGATAAGCCGGTCTCCGAGGCGATGGACGGACCGGGCGCGGATGCCGCCCCGCTCTATGCCACGGCAAGCCGGGATCGCGCGACCGGCGACGTGATCGTGAAAGTGGTGAACGTCTCCACCACGCCCCAGGAGCTTCAAGTCGAACTGAAAGGGGTCGGCGGGACCAACGGAGGAGTTCTGCAAGTCCTGGAGGGCGCTCCCGCCGACGTCAACACTCTGGCCGAACCGAACAGAGTCGCTCCGAAGTCGACCCGCCTGGCCGCCACCGGATCGGTCTTCAAGCACACGTTCCCCGCGCACTCCGTCAGCGTGATGCGGGTGAGGCCGAAGCGGTGAGGTTGGGCAATCGGCAGTAGGCAGTCGGCAATCGGGGAATACATTTCACTATTGCCGACTGCCGATTGCCTACTGCCTCGCCTCTGCTCTCGCATTGATACCCTGCTCGGCGATTTCGGTAAGTTTCTGGTCGGCCTGGGCCGCTTCGTCCAGGGTCTGCTGTAGCAGCTTGGCCTGTTCGGCTAGGCCGAGCTCCCGCGCATAGGTGCGCACGCTGCCGTACCCTGCCATCTCGTAGTGCTCCACGCGCTGGGCAAGCGAGATCAGCCCCGAATCCATTACCTGGGGTTCCGGCTGCTCTTCGAGATACTCGTCGCCTTCGGCAAGCAGACCCTGCATTCCCTTGCACACTTTGCCCTTTGAGTCCGTATCGAGTTTGTCGAATATCTGCTCCAGGCGCCGCACCTGCTCCCGCGTCTGGTGCTCGTGCTC
>JAYTEU010000159.1:0-5442 GCA_043734985.1 Chthonomonadaceae bacterium | reverse complement strand
AGCTGATCGGGGAGATCGATGGCCTGACCGCTTCCGCAGCAGGCATAGGGTCGCTGCCTGCCCTGTTCATCGCCGCGAAACAGGATGTGCTGGTGAGCGTAGACCGCGTGGTACGCCTGGCCCAGCTTGTGGAAAATAGCTCGGTACAGGTGATTGAGAGCTCGCATCTGGAGGCGCCGGATAGGTCTCGCGCGGCGGTGTATACGTGGCTTTCGCAGCTACGGTAGGGACCGAGGGTCGGGGGTCGGAAGTGTGGCCGGGTGTTGAAAACACCCGGCATTAAAAATCAATCGTCCTGCGGACGGAAATCTTAGGGTCTGTCACAAAATAAGTGTGTCAATTTCCGGCTTCGAGTGAAATCAGATGGTATGAGACTGTGCAACGCTTATTCTGTGACGAGTCCTTAGTTTGTAGGATGTTGCAGGGAGCGGAATTTTGGGCAGAGAACCGGTTACAAAGACCGGTAGTATTTGGCTGATTCTTGGAGACCCGCTTCTAAGGTGGTGGCAGGTTCGTGGCCGAGGAAGGCGCGGGCGGCGCTTATGTCTGCGCCGGAGTGCTTGATGTCGCCTTCTCGGGACGGCTCGTAGTGGATTGGGATCGCAGTGGCTATGGTGGCCTGTATGCGCGGCAGGAGTTCGTTGACCGATATTCGGCCGCCGCCTGCTATGTTGTAGGCGCTGCCGTCGGCTGATGACTTCGGGGCGGCTGCTGCGCGTCGGTTGGCGGCGACCACATCGGCTACGTAGCAGAAATCGCGGGTCTGCTCGCCATCTCCGAAGACAATGGGCGCATTGCCTTGCAGCAGGCGCATGAGGAACTTCGGGATCGCGGCGGCGTAGGGCGAGGTCGGGTCCTGGCCTGGGCCGTAGACGTTGAAGTACCGCAGCGAGACCGTTTCCAGGCCGTATAGATGCGTGAAGTTGCGCGCGTAGTGCTCGCCGGTCAGCTTCTGAACGCCGTAGGGCGAGGTCGGGCACGGCAGCACGGTTTCCGGTGTCGGAATGATGTCCGTGTTACCGTATATCGCGGCGGATGACGAGAAGACCAGGCGGCGCACGCTGTTATCGCGCGCGGCGAGCAGTAGGTTTAGCGTGCCGCCGCTGTTGATGGCATCCGACTGTACGGGGTCGGCCACGGATTTCGGAACCGAGACCAGTGCGGCGAGGTGGAATACAGTGTCCACGCCGCGACAGGCGTTTCGACAAGCGATCGCATTGCGAACGTCGCCTTCCATCAGCTCGACCTTCCGCCCCAGGTCCTTAAGGTTCTCCGGTTTGCCGGACGAATAGTTATCCAGAATGCGGACCGCGATTCCGTCGCGCACCAGATTTCGCACTAAATGCGAGCCGATAAATCCGGCTCCGCCCGTAACCAGCGCCCTCTCCATACAGAACTGCTCCTCGGTAATCGGCACGAGTTATTTCGGTAATTTGGCCCATGCGATGCCGTAAACTACTTCGCTCGGGGGCGCAAGCGCCCAGTGCCGCTCCGGGGCACAATCCACAGCAACGGAATATACGAACTTTCGACTCAGGGTAGTTAGGGTAGATTTTCATTATCGGCTGTTTGGACCGATTTGTCGCGGACAATTCTCACGCGCCTGATTCGCCTTCCGGCGAGCTCGGCAATCTCGACACTCCAGCCTTGCAGGCGCGCGCTGTAGCCTAACTGCGGCAGTCCGGTGTGGGTGGACAACACGAAGCCGCCGATGGTCTCTATTCCCGCGACCTCCGAGCCGACATTGTATTCGCGGACGAGACGCGCCAGAGTCACCTTCCCGTCAACGATATAGCTGCCGTCGGGCTGCTCCTCGACTTCCGACTGTGACGGAACGAACTCCTGCTGAATTTCGCCGACCAGCTCCTCCAGCACATCCTCCATCGTGACGACGCCGGCGGTGACGCCGTATTCGTCCTGGACGACCGCCATCTCCATGCGCTGAGAACGGAAGTCTTCGAGCATGGCATCGAGCGCCTTGGTCTCCGGCACATTGAGCACCGGCTGGCATATGCTTTCGAGGGCCGGCGCCAGGTCCGGACTGTCGGCGAAAAGCGCCCCTTTATCACGGCACAGTATCAGAAGGTCGCGCACATGTATCCTGCCCACCACGTCGTCCAAACTGCCGCGGCAGAGCGGATATCGCGCATAGTTCGTTTTCGACACGACCTCCAGGTTCTCTTCCAGCGAATTGTCCGTATTGAGAAATGCCACTTCGGGACGCGGCGTCATGACATCGCGCACCTTGCCGCGACCGAAGTGAAATGCGCGGTCGGCGATGTCGCCCGCGCTCTCCGGGATAGCGCCTCCCTCTTCCGACTTATCCAGCGCAATACGAAGTTCCGCCTCCGAAAAGGCGGTATCGTGCTGGCTTGCGGGCTTAAGTCCGATGCGAATCAACAGGAAGCGGGCCGTGTAATTGAGGAACCAGATGAGGGGATAGCATACGCGGTAGAAGATTTCCAACGGGTACGCCAACCGCAGCGCCAGAACGTCCGGCTGTTGTATGGCCAGCCACTTCGGCGCTAGCTCTCCAAACACGATATGAAAGTACGTGATTACTGTAAACGCGACGACGACTCCGATTCCGGCAGCGACTCGTTCGCCCCACAGCGGTGATAGTTTCACGAATATGGGAGACAACGCGGCCGTGACGGCTTCCTCGCCGATCCAGCCCAGCGCGAGACTGGCAAGTGTGACACCAAGCTGAGTTGCGGACAGATAGCTGTCGAGCTTTCGGTGGATTCGCTGCACGGCTTGGGCTCCGCGCGGGTTCCGAACGGCCGCCTCCGCGATCCGCGTGGGGCGCACTTTGACCAGGGCGAATTCCGCCGCCACGAAGAATGCGTTTACCAATACTAACAGCAGGGTAACCAGCAGCTGGCCAATCAGGACGCGACTATCGATGGTGTGTCCGTGTATCACCAGCATTTGGCCAAATTGCATTCGAATTCCAGCTCCTCACCTTCCGCCGTCACCGTTCTCAAAGCCTATATACGCCAACGGGACGCAAATCTCTTGCAAATTGGCGGGCAGATTAATCATTTGGGCAAAAAGGGGCCGATAATTTTAGCAAAAGGGAAACGGCGCGGCGACACCGAAACTAGGCGAAAGCATTCCATTATTCCCCCAATGACGAACAGGAGATTCAACCGTGACTATGACAGCCGGTGAGCTTGTCGCCGATCGTTTCCGCCAGATACATCTTGACTTCCACACCAGCCCGCTTATTCCCGACGTCGGAGTCGATTTCGATGCGGATAACTTTGGAGATATGCTGACAGAAGCACGGGTTAACTGGATCACCGTGTTTGGGAAGTGCCATCACGGGATGAGCTACTATCCCACCAAAGCCGGCGTGATGCACCCTTCGCTGAAGTTCGATCTTCTTGGAGCGCAGATCGAGGCCTGCAAGAAGCGCGGAATCGCCGCGCCTGTCTACATTTCCGTTCGAGTGGATCAGCATATGGGAGTCACCCGGCCGGATCTGGTGGTACGGCTTGAGGATGGGAAGCTTTGGGGGCCGTCGGCTCACGAGGCCCGCTGGTATCAGATGTGCCTGAACCACACGGAGTATATCGACTATGTCGCCGCGCAGACCGAGGAGGTGCTGCGGAACTACGACGCCGACGGCATCTTTTACGACATGTGCTACTACCCGCCGGACCCGGGCTGCTTCTGCGAAGCGTGCCTTGCACGACTTGAGAAGAGCGGCGCGGGGCGGACCGACCGCGAGGCGCACCGGAAGCAGACGTTCACCATCCTTCGCGAGTATACGACTCGACTGGCGACGCTCTGCCGGGACATTCGGCCGAACGCGACCACTTTCTTCAATAGCCGCGTTACGCCGAATGTCCACCGCGAGCTCGATGTCCTCACGCAGCTTGAGATCGAGTCGCTGACGACGGGCGGCTGGGGCTATCTGTATTTCCCGACTTACTCGCGCGTTGTGCGGACCTATCCGCGCCCCCTACAGGGAATGACCGCGCGGTTCCACAAATCGTGGGCCGACTTCGGGGGATTGAAGACTATTCCCCAGCTTGACTACGAGGCGGCGACTATATTGGCTGCGGGGGCCGTCATTAACATTGGGGATCAGCTTCATCCGCGAGGCACTCTGGATCGCGGCGCGTATCAGGTGATCGGGGAAGTGTATCGAAAGGTGGAGGCTGCGGAGCCGTTTTGCCGGGAAGCCGTACCGTTGGTCGACATCGCGGTGCTGCTTCTGCCGGAGAGCAAGGAGGCGTACAGCGGCGACGAGGACAGCCGGGGCAGGGTTAAAATCGACGCCTCGATCGAAGGCGCGGCGGCGGCGCTTACTTCGCTCAAGTACCAGTGGAACGGCGAGACGCCCGACCGCGATAACTTGTTGAATTACAAGGTGGTCATCATTCCGGATCGCGGCTATCTGGATGAGGCGATGCGAGCTAAACTGGCGGCGTTTGTCGAAGGCGGCGGAAACGTCCTCTTCTCCCACGAGGCGACACTGGACGGGGGAGAGTTTACGCTGCCGGGTTCGCCGGTCAAATACAAGGAGCCCTGCCCTTATACGCCTTCGTACATGAAGATTGGCGAAGACCTCGGCGCAGGACTGCCGGATACCGAGTTCGTAAACTACCGCGCCGGATCGTATGTATCGCCGCTTAACGGCGCGAAGATGCTCGGCGAAGTGTGGCAGCCCTACTTTAACCGCTCGCCGGAGCACTTTTCGTCGCACGCGCAGACGCCGGTGGATAAACCCACGGGGCGCCCCGTGGCGGTCGTTTCAAAGAATGGCCGATGCGCCTATATCTTTGCGGCGGCGTTTCAGGGGTATAGGGAGGATGCGTTCTATATCTACAAGGAGATCATCGGCAGGCTGCTGACCCGGCTACTGCCCGCTCCCCTGGTTCGTCCCGCGCCGGACGTGCCGCCGGGAATGGAGGTCGCGGTCCTTCGGCAGTCCGCGGAGAGCCGGACCATCGTACACCTAGTTAATTTTACCCCTACCCGTCGAACGGCGACCAACGAGTTTATCGAGGCCGCCGTGCCGGTTCACGCTATTTCCTTCGGGCTCCGAACCGGCACGCGGCCAAGCCGGGTGACGCTTGTGCCCAGCGATACGGAGATTGAAACCACGTTCGAGGACGGGTATTGTACAGTGACGGTTCCGGTGGTGGCCACGCATCAGATGGTGGCGTTCGAGGATTGAGTGAGCGGTGGCTGGGGGACAGGTCCTGGTGTTGAAAACACCAGGCAATATAAATCAAGCGTCCCGCGGACGCGACACCCGCCGATGAGGCCGGGATTTCCGTTTGGAAGAAGGTTGCGATTTCCGATCGAGTGTTTTCAACCTGCGGCACGTTTCCGGCGGGGGACATTTCCGGCGGGGGACAAGCCCCCACCCTACGATTGGTTGACTCGGAACTCGCAAGGGTTAGGCGGCGACTTTTGGCGATTCCT
>JAYTEU010000158.1:0-2006 GCA_043734985.1 Chthonomonadaceae bacterium | reverse complement strand
CGAAGTGCAATCCGCGCGCCGAGCTTGTGGAGCGCATCGACCGGGGCGACTACATCGAGGAGAGCATCCGCTTCAATACGACCCCGGATATCCGCGTTCCAGCGTTCGTCCTGCTGCCGAAGCGGGCAAGGTTTCCCGCCCCGGCGGTCGTGGCGCTGCACGATCGCGGCGGGTTCTACTTCTGGGGCAGGGAGAAGCTTGTCGAGCTGCCCGCCGAGAACCCGGTCCTGACCTCCTTCAAGCAGCAGTACTACTCCGGGAAAAGCATAGCTTCGGAGCTGGCCCGGCAGGGGTACGTGGTCATCGTTATCGATATGTTCTACTGGGGCGAGTTTCGACAAACTGATGGCCTGTTACAAAGGGAGCGGGAATTCGGACAAACTGAAGGTGCGTCTCTACGACACTCCGCACGAGTTCAATACCGAAATGCAGGCGGAAGCCTGGGACTGGCTTGGGAAATACTTGAGGGGGTAAGAGGGTGAGAAGGCAACCGAAAAGGAACTCGATATGCTGCTGAAGTTCGCAGATAGAATGAAGCGGGTCGCGCCGTCGGCCATTATGGAGCTGCTGAAGACGGCGGGCTCGGGCGAATACATCTCATTCGCAAGCGGCCTGCCCGATCCGGCCCTGTTCCCGGCCGAGGCGCTGGGCACGGCGGCGGAGCGCGTGCTCTCCGTGGACGCGGCGGGGGCGCTTCAGTACGGTCCGGCGGAGGGCTATCCACCCCTGCGTGCCTGGCTTGCCGAGCGGCTGACGGAGCGGGGTTTCGCCGCCCGACCGGAGAACATCCTGCTGACCAGCGGCTCGCAGCAGGCGCTCGATCTCGCCGCGCGCGCCTTCCTGAACGAGGGCGACCGGGTCTGCATCGAGTCGCCGACCTATCTGGCCGCCCTCCAAGTCTGCGACAGCTACGGCGCGGTCTACAGCCCCGTGCCCCAGGACGAGAAGGGCATGGATGTCTCGATCGCCGAGTTCGCGCTTTTGGCCGGATGCTCGATGCTCTTCGCGCTTCCCAACTTTCAAAACCCCACGGGCCGCACCTTATCCTTAAGCCGTCGTAAGCGCCTGGCAGCCGCGCTGGACCTCACCGACACGGTGCTTATGGAGGACGACGCCTACTACGATCTGCGCTATGAAGGCGAAGCCCTTCCTCCCATCGGGAGCCTGATGCGGAAGGGAGTCGCGCTCTATTCCGGCACCTTCAGCAAGATCATCGCTCCGGGCCTGCGCGTGGGCTATCTCTACGGACCGCCGGAGGTCGTCGCCCGCCTTACACAGCTCAAGCAGATCACCGATCTCCACACCGGCTCGCTGGCGCAGCGGCTCGTCTACGAGTTCGTCAGCAATAACGATCTGGACGGGCAGGTCGAGCGCCTGCGAACAGCCTACCGCGCAAAACGGGACGTAATGCTCGCCGCCCTCCTGGATACGATGCCGGGCGGCGTCGAGTGGACCCGGCCCGCGGGAGGCATGTTCCTCTGGCTGACCCTGACGGAGACCATGAACGCGTCTGTTCTGCTCAAGGCCGCGATGGCGCGGGGAATAATCTTCGTGCCCGGCGCCGGGTTCCATCCGGACGGCCACGGCGCCAACACACTGCGCCTCAACTTCGTGAGCGCTTCGCCCGAGAAGATCAAAGAGGGTATCGCCATCCTCGCGCAGATTCTTAATGATGGCACGTTGTGAATGGCTGAATGAGGATTATGGGGCACGTAAAGTAAGGGCGCAACTTGACTTTTGCGGCGCGACATCTACCTATATATCGACATTTAACTCGACAAGGACACGTTTGAGAAAAAGTGGGTCAAGGTGGTCGAAATCGCGGTCCGTGGTGAGCAGTTCGAAACCCGTTTCGTGTGCGGCGGCTGCGATCCACACGTCGTTCTTCCCCATGTCCATGCCTTGGTGCTTACTGTAGGCATCTATCACCGCGTACGCTTCAATCGTACCCGGCGTGTCGAGTGGAATACGGCGAAAATACGCGAGATAGTAGCGCATCGCCTCAA
>JAYTEU010000157.1:0-2963 GCA_043734985.1 Chthonomonadaceae bacterium | reverse complement strand
CCAGATCGCTCAGTCTGCCGTCGCCGTAGGTCTGAATGCGCGCCACGAGCAGCGGAAACGCCAGCCGAAGCGCGTCCGGCAGCGCCCGAAGCCTGACGTCTTCCAGAACCGAACATTCAAAAGTGACGGCTGCCATCCTAGTCCTTCCTTTCCGTAGCACATAAAGCGCCCCCCGGCCTCATTCGCGCCCCCGGCCCCGCTTCAAGCCGCGCCCCCCGCACCCAGGGGGTTAGGGGCAGGGTCATTCAGTTCTTGTGACGCGGGATTAAAATCCCGGTCTAGGTTTACAAAGTCCGCCTTCGCGGACTCAATCCGCAACCCGCGAAGGCGGGTTTGGTAGACTTAGACCGGCACTTCAGTGCCGCGCGGACCCGACAGTTGGAGAACTGAATGACCCTGCATCCATAATAACCCGGCAGGATTTGGTCTGCCGGATGTACAATGGGAAGGGGAATAGTTTTGCATGCCCGCGAGTGCATTTGGTTCCGCGGGCGCTTCAGAAATTACCGGCTGAGCGGCGAATGCGCGAAGCCTGAATGCGAAACGCACTGCGCGTATTATAATGAAAGCCAACCAAACATGAATCTTCCGAGACCCGGAACCCGACGGAATCGCGGCGCGATCGCGCTTAGCGCCGGAACCGCGATGTTTTTGCTGACGCAGATCGCCCACGCCCAGGAGCCGTCGAAGCCGCTGCTCACCGGCAGCGTGCCCGCGCCCACTCATGGGCACTCCGTGCTCGGCGAGGCCTTTAACGAGGGGCCGCGGCAGCACGCCTATCTGATGAAAGGGATGAGCAGCGTCGTCTTCCCGATCACTACCGCCAGGCCGATGGCGCAGAAGTTCTTCACGCAGGGCGTGTCTCAGCTTCACGGGTTCTGGTACTTCGAGGCGGAGCGCTCCTTCCGCCAGGTCGCCGCGATCGATCCGGGGTGCGCAATGGCGTATTGGGGCATGGCGATGGCCAATACCAACAACCATACTCGGGCGAAGGAGTTTATCAAGAAGGCGGTCGAGAGGCGCGCCGGCTCAAACGTCCGCGAGCAGATGTGGATCGACGCGCTCGCCGGATATTACAAACCGGACGCGAAGGGCAAGGAGCGCGACAAGATTTTCCTCTACAGCCTCCAGGCGATCGTCAAAGCCTACCCGGACGACCTGGAAGCGAAGGCCTTCTTCTGCCTGTATAGCTGGGAGATGGCCGGAAGCGTGCCCATCAAAGACTACGCCGTGGTGGACGCGATGTACGCCGACATCCTGAAGCAGAACCCGATGCACCCGCTGCACCACTACCGAATTCACCTCTGGAACGGCCGCGACGATGCCAAGGCGCTTAACTCCGCGGCGCTCTCCGGGCCGTCTTCGCCGGGCATCGCCCATATGTGGCATATGCAGGGCCACACCTACTCCTCGCTCCATCGCTACGCCGACGCCGTCTGGTCGCAGGAGGCTGCGGCGCGCGTCGATCACGCACAGATGAACCGCAACCACATCATGCCGGACGAGGTGTTCAACTACGCGCACAACAACCAGTGGCTGGTGGAGGATATGGACTACATCGGCCGCGTGCACTCCGCGGTGGATCTTGCCCGCAACATGGTCGAGCTGCCTCGCCACCCTGCCTACAACACGATCGGCGGCGGCAAGAGCGCGGCGGAGGGGCGGATGCGCCTGCTGCAGACGCTCCAGAACTACGAGTTGTGGGATGAGATCATCGCGCTGAGCCGCACAAAGTATATCGAGCCGACAGACCTTGCGGACCACCAGATCGAGCGGCTGCGCCTGCTGGCCATCGCGGCGTGCAGCAAGCCGGATTTCGTGCTTCGGAACGAGGTCGAACGCTCCCTCCAGACGATGAAGCAGTCCGGCAAATTTGTCACATCGGATGGCGAGAAAACCCTGAGCGACGCCGACCGCAAGAGCCTCGACGACATTTTCCTGGAGATGCACTGCTACACCGCCATCGGAGCGGGCGACAAGACGGAAGCGGCGAAACTCCTCACGCAGCTTGGCGACAAACTGCCCCGCGAGCGCGCCGCGCAGCTCTGGCTTCGGGCCGGAAATCCCGACAAGGCGGTCGAGCTGGCAAAGTCCGGGATCAACGGGCGTTCGGGCCAGGTACAGCCGCTCGGAACGCTGGTCGATGTCCTGTTCAGGGCCGGCAAGAAGGACGAGGCTCGCGAACAGTTCAAGAAGCTGCGCGCGATCTCCGGCTATATCGATTCGCAGGATATGAGCACGGTCCCTCTCTTTAAGCGGCTCTCCGTCGCCGCGAACGACCTTGGCCTGCCGATCGACTGGCGACTGCCGCCGCCCGCGCTCAAGGACATTGGGCCGCGCCCGCCGCTGGACACGCTGGGGCCGTTCCGCTGGCATCCCGTCCCCGCCACCAACTGGACGCTGGCGAACACCGCCGGAAAGCGCTTCAGCCTCAGCGACTACACGCGCAAGGGCAAGCCCGTGATCATGGTGCTCTACCTCGGCTCCGCCTGCCCCGCCTGCGTGGAGCAGTTGAACGCCCTGGCCCCCATGGCAAAGGAGTTCGACGCCGCCGGAATCTCCCTCGTCGCCATCGGAGTGGACCCGCGCAAAGACCTGTCGCAGACGCTCGCAATGTGCAAGATGCCGGAGGGCTTCCCCTTCCCCGTCCTCTCCGATAAGGACATGAAGGTGTTCAAGAGTTACCGCGCCTACGACGACTTCGAGAAGATGCCCCTCCACGGCGTCTTCCTCGTGGACGGCAAGGGCCTCGTCCGCTGGCAGGACATCGGCTTCAAGCCCTTCACCCAGGCCAAGTTCCTGCTGGAAGAGTCCAAGCGCCTGCTACAGCTCCCCGAAGTCGCGCAGACCGGAGTCCCCGAACCGCTGGAAGGTACGAACTGAGGAGAGGCGTTATGGCAAATGTGCTGATTGGCATAGACGGGTAAATCGAGTTGCCGGATACCGTGCGCGAGAAGTATCAC
>JAYTEU010000156.1:0-4126 GCA_043734985.1 Chthonomonadaceae bacterium | reverse complement strand
ACGTTCCCGTTTCCAAGAGTTCCGGTTTTATGGCAGCAGCGCGTGTTCGGCGGAAGGTTCCTCGGCAGACGACCTCGAAGCTGCTGCCTCTCAAGGGTCTTCAAGATCGCGTCACAGCTCTCCGTGCCGGCGCATTCGCCTTTGGCTATCTGCCCGTAGAGTCGCGCCATGTCACGCGGACTTGCCACATCCAGGCCGGACGTTGCGCGCGCGACCGCCGCGGTCGCTCGTTCGCTATCCCGAAAGCGTTCAGCGGCCTCTTCATTCTCATCGAGTAGGTTCTGGAACTGATGATAGTCCATACCAAGGGCGACAGGATCGATCGCAACGTGAATATCATTGAGCAGTTGATAGATCGTCCGATTCAGCCGGATATGATTCAGGCCAAGGGAGACCATCTCCGCAGTTACGCTTGATGGCCCATTCACAGCGCTGAGTACGAGGTCCGTCGCGGCATTGTCGGAAACCACGATCATTAAGAGCATAAGATCTCGCAATGTGGGCCGGAGGCCTTCTTCGAAAAAGTTCAACAGCCCGCTTCCTGCGACGCGCATGTTCCGCGTTATCTCGATTCGCTTGTCCAGCGCCAATCGCCCGGCATCGACATACCGGTAAGCCGCCACGAGTATGGGCGTTTTGCAAGCGCTCGCCATCGGAAAGAGATCTTCCGACGAGATGCCAATCTCCTCTCCGGTCGTGACATCGAGAATTGCAACACCCATCCGCCCATCCACCCGATCGACGATAGAGGCAATCCGCCTTCGCAACAATTTTATGCCCATTTGAGGTAAGTTCTCCTATTGACAGCGATCAATCGAGCACAACCGATAAAGGATACCATAGCGTGCAGTCTTGCTTGAACATTGGCGAACGTATCTTAGTAACCTCACAGATAGGCAATCCGGCAGCCGTTCGCAATGGATTGCGTGTCCTAGACTGTGAGACGCTGGTGCGTCACTTTTCAGAAACTTGATCGGCTCTCCGGAAATCAGATTCGGCGCGGTGCAAGCCGAAGAGACCGATGCGTTTCTGGAGGTGATGTGCGAGGCATTCGAGATGGAGTTCGAGGCGGCGAAGCCGATCTTCCATGCCGATCCCTATTTCGATCCGCGAAATAAATACGCCCTCAAAATCGACACGAAGATCGTATCCTGCCTTACAGTGGTCGATCGTGAATGCTGGATCGGCGGGGCATTGGTTCGCGTGGCCGGTATTGCCGGGGTGTCCACGAGGAAGGAATTTCGAGGGCAGGGATTAGCAGGCTTACTGTTGGCCGAAACCGTACGGGATCTGACCGCGCGCGGATTTCATTTATCCGCTCTGTTTCCCATACTTCGAGACTTTTACCGGCGGTACGGCTGGGAAACGGCGGGCAATCAGGTTACGGCTGGGACACTCGAGGCGCCCGTTGCGGCCGACACTTCCGAAGTCGAAGTCGGACCGGCTACGGAAGCTGACACCGCGGCTCTAGCCCGCCTTTACAACCTAGCCGCCCGCGGACGGGCCATGCGCTGCGCGCGCGACGGTAAGCGCTGGCGATATCTGCTCAACTTGGCGCCCCACTGCTGGGTGGCCCGTAGTATTGGCGGCGCGGTTGAAGGATACGTACTGTGCGATTATCAAGACCGCTTGATAGGACCGCCGCCGAATACCGGCGTATCCGGAACGATCCTGCGCGTACTGGAGTTTGCGTGCCAAACTGAGGCAGCCCGGCTTGCGCTGCGAAATCTGCTTGCCGCGAAGATCGGAAACGCTACGTTCGAATTCGTGGGCATGACTGACGAGCTAAGCCTCAACGGATTTGTGCCCGCCGGAGCGCCGGTCGAATCGTTCATGGCGCGCATTCTCGACTGGCAAGGGCTGCTGACGAGGCTTTCGGTGAACTGGGCTGGATTTGACTGCGACCTGTCGCTGGCGCTGATCGATCCCCTGCTCGGCACCGAGCCTCAGGTGCTGGCCGTCCGCATCGACGGGAACGGCGCAGTGGTGGCGCGAGCCATTCCGACCGATATTCCGCTGCGAATTAGAAACCTGATCGTGGGCGATATACTGGGCTGGTCTGCCGTAGCCGTTGGACATTGCAGCGGCAACGCAGCTTGCGAGGCCGGAATTCTCAGGGCGTCGTCCACTCAGGCGGCTTACCTTGCGGGCCGGCTATTTCCGGCGCGGTCACCGTTCATTCCGACGGCGGACCACTTCTGACCCGATTGGCTCACCCATGATCGTCTTACACCGGTATACTCAAGAATCGCCCTCCTGCGCCTATCTTCCCAACGAACAGTCCAAGATTGAGTATGAGCTGGCGTTGCAGGCCACGCCACAAGAGTACGAGGACCGAATGAACGCCGGCTGGCGGAAATTCGGAGGGGTGCTGTTCCATCCGACGTGCCCGACTTGCCGCGCGTGCAGGCCCGTTCGCATACTGGTCGACCGGTTCCAGCCGGACCGCAGCCAGTCGCGAGCCTGGAAGCGCAATTCAGACCTCAGAGTAGAGACCGGGCCTCCGATCGTCGACGATGCTCGCCTGGACCTCTATCGCCGATACCACGAAGCGCAGGAGTCGAAGAAGGGTTGGGAGACCGAAGCCGTCGATGCGGAAGATTACACGTTCCGGTTTCTGCATTCCAGCGTCCCGGCCATCGAAGTGTCCGTCTGGGCAGGCGACGAGTTGTGCGCGGTGGCGCTTACGGAAGTGACTCCGAACACGGTCTCCGGTATCTACCATTATCACGATCCCAGCCGGATGGATCGCGGCCTTGGCACCTTCGCCATACTGCACGTTATCGAGTTAGCACGGCAGGTCGGCAAGCCCTACGCCTACTTCGGTTACTACGTGGCGGGCTGCGGCAGCCTTTCTTACAAAACGCGCTACCGGCCCTGCGAGATTTTGGATGCGGATGGCGAGTGGCGGGAGTTCGGCAGTCGGCAATCGGAGTAGAGAAGGCAATCGGCAATCGGCAATCGGCAATCGGCAATCGGCAATCGTGAAATGCAATCATGATGCGATCCGTAGTCTGCATTTTCCCCGCTGCCGATTGCCGTTTGCCTAGCCGACGTCCGGTATCTGCCAGTCAATCTCTGGGCGGCCATTGGCTTGAAGCAGGGCGTTGATCTTTGAGAAGGGCTTGCTGCCGAAGAAGCCGTTACGAGCGGAGAGTGGGGATGGGTGGGCGGACTTGACGATCGCGTGGCGGCTCGCATCTATCAGTTCCGCCTTTTTTTGCGCGTAGGCTCCCCAGAGTACGAATACCACGGGCTGTTCGCGAGCATTCAGCGCCCTTATTGCAGCGTCGGTGAAGGTCTCCCACCCTTTGCCTTTGTGCGAATTGGGCTGATGTGCTCTGACCGTCAGAACTGCGTTCAACATTAGAATGCCCTGTTCGGCCCAGGGCGTTAGGCAGCCGTTGTTAGGAATTCGGCATCCGACGTCCGCCTTGAGCTCCTTGAACATGTTCACTAGCGAAGGCGGCGGCGCAATCCCCTTCTTGACCGAGAAGCATAGGCCGTGCGCCTGATCGTCGTCGTGGTAGGGGTCCTGGCCAAGAATCATAACGCCAACGCTTTCGAGCGGCGTGGTTTCCATGGCGGTGAACACTTCGTCTTGCGGCGGAAATACGGTCGCAACGCTTCGCTCAGTATCCACGAATTCCGATAGCTTTTTAAAGTATGGCTGATGGAGATCATCGCCCAGCGCCTGCATCCAATCCGTCGGCAGATCCACTCGCATAACTTTTCTCCTCCATGGCGCCGGTCGCTAGCCGATGGCTATAAGCTCGCCTTTGAATATTGTGACAGCTTCACCGACTAGTTTCACCCTGTCGCCCTCTACTCTTACTCCGACTACGCCGCCGCGCGCGGAAGCCTGATATCCCGTCAGCTCGGCCCGATTGAGTCGATCCTGCCAGAACGGCCCAAGGCAGCAGTGCGCGGAGCCGGTAACGGGATCCTCATCGATGCCGGATGCCGGAGCGAAGAAGCGCGAAAGAAAATCGAATCGCGCATCGTCGGATCGGCAGGTAGCGATTACGCCGCGTGCCGGGATTTTGGCGAGGCGTTCCAGATCGGGCTGCAGCGCTCTTAGGACGCGAGCATCGCGCACCTCGGCCAGAATATCAAAACGGTTTCG
>JAYTEU010000155.1:0-13833 GCA_043734985.1 Chthonomonadaceae bacterium | reverse complement strand
ATGGCGAGTCCGGCGAGCAGGATGTATTGGAGACGGACGCCGCGCCAGCCGGCTGCGAGGCGGGCTGAGAGATAGACGATATAGAGGAGCCAGACGACGAAAGAGACGATGGTCTTTGGATCGGCCCACCAGGCGTTGGCGGGGATGCCGCTGCGGTAGATGTAGAGTATGCCGGTGGACAGCCCGAGCGTGAGCAGTGGCAGACCGTAGGCGACGGCGTGATAGGCGAGGGAGTCGAGGGTGGCAAGGGGAGGGAGCTTGCGGAACGGGCTCCTGGCGTGGTGAGCCTTGAGCTGGCGGTTCTGGAGGATGTAGAGCCCCGCGCACCCTCCCGCGAGCGCGAAGAGGGCAAAGCTCCCCACGGTGGCGAGCACGTGCAGACTGACGATGCGCTGCGAGATCATCGGTGAGTCGGCGACGGGTCCGCGCGCATGGACGAGGCCCCAGAAGAGCATGAGGCAGGCGGAAAGCAGCGAGAGCGAGCCTAGCGCCGGAAGCTTAATTCGGAAATCGAGCACGGCGTAGGCGATGGCTATCGCCCACGAGGAGACCGCAAGGGTACCGTACTCGCTTGCAAACGGCGACCGGTGCGTTGCCAGGCAGAGCGCACCGACGGCGAAGATGTGGGTGCAGAGACCGAGAAGCAGCGCTGGTCTTCCGTAGGCGGCGATCTGCGGGATCGCGCTCTTCCGCCCCGCGCCCATTGGCGCCGCCGGGGCGTCCAGAAAGAGCACTGCGCCGTAACATGCCGCTGCGACCATGTAGAGCGCCAGTGTAATTGCCGCAAGCAGCGTAGAACTCATATTCCAACCTCCTGCAGCGGCTCCGCCGGATCGTTCGTTCTAACGTCGATTCTTGCGGGAGAGACTTTCAGCACGTCTTCCTCCCCTCTCTTTTTGGGAGAGGGGCCGGCGGTGAGGTCTTCCTCGGTCGCGCCGGTTTCCGCGTCGCGCGCTTCCGCAAGGCCGAATAACTCCCGAGCCGCGGAAGCCAGGTCGTACTGGGGCGCGGAATCACTCGAAGCGCCTGTCTCCGTCGCCTCGCGCTTCAGGCGAAGCGTGGGAGCGAGCACAAGTTCGTTGGCAAACGACCGGAATTGGAGGGCGATAGCATCCCATTCGCGATCGGAGATCGGGCCCAGCCTGGACCGCAACACTGCCAGGCGATTCTCGGCGATCTGGTCGACATGGCCGCGAAGCTCTGCCAGGACGGGCGTGACGGCCCGGGTGCGAAGTCGTGCCAGCAGTCGCGCGGTCTCTTCCTGCGCGATGGCCTCCGCCTGTGCCTGCGCCTTCTCCGCTCGGCCTCGCGCGCCTTCCGCGGCTACTTCCTGAAGATCGTCGATATTGTATAGAAACACGTTGTCGAGGTCGCCGACGGACGCTTCGATGTCACGCGGGACGGCAATGTCGATCAGGAACAGAGGCTTGCCCTTGCGCTTCCGGAGTATCGGAGCGAGCATCTCGCGGCGGACGATGGGGTGCGGCGCGGCGGTGGAGGAGATTACGATATCGGCGGTGACCATCGCCTCCGGAAACGACTCGTACTGGATCGCCTGGCCCCCTAGCTGAGCCGCCAATTCCACGGCCTTGCCGTAGGTGCGATTTGCAACCATTACAAACTTGACGCCGCTGGATACGAGGTCGCGCGTGGTCAACTCGCTCATTTTTCCGGCGCCAAGGATCAGCGCGCGGGCGCCCTTCAGGTCGCCGAAGATTCGAGTTGCGAGGTCTACCGCGGCCGCGCCGATGGAGAGGGAGCCCTGTCGAAGGGAGGTCTCCGTCTGCACGCGCTTTCCGCAAGTGAGAGCCTGCTGGAAGAGCGCGTGCAGCAGCGCGCCGACGCTGGCCGCCTCCTGGGCGGCTCGAAGCGCGGTCCGGACCTGGCCGAGAATCTGGGCTTCGCCGAGGACAAGGGAATCCAGGCCGGAGGCCACGCGAGCGAGGTGCAGCGCGGCATCCGGCTGCGTCCGGCAGTAGAGGTAGGGCGCGAATAGGCTTTCCGGCACTTCGTGGAAGGTCGAGAGGTGCTTTCGGAGCGCGGCAAATGCGGCGTCCGGATCGGCCCCGGCTATGACGGCGTAGATCTCCGTGCGGTTGCAGGTGAAGAGAAGTACGGCTTCGTGCACACCTGGCCGCGAAGCCAGCGCCTTGAGGGCCGCAGGGAGCTTAGCCTCCGGACAGGTCAATCTCTCGCGAACCTCAATGGGCGCGAGATGGTGGCTAAGTCCGACTAAGACCAGATGCAATCCGATACTCCCTTAATTACCCTCACCGCAGGGGCCGTGGGACTGAAGCCCTCGGCTCTCAAAAACACAATGTCCGCCTTCGCGGACTGGAAGCTGAGTCTGCGAAGGCCGGGCGCCCTCTGGCCGATACTGTTTTCAGGAGGCGAGGATTTTAGTCCAACGGGCTCCGCGCTATTGAAATAGCGCTAAGTATTGCTGCAACTAAACAGGGGGTCGGAGAACTCGTCCAACTTGGCCGGGTCGATAAACGACCCCGCACACCCAAAGTGTCCCATCGGGCGGGCCCGATCCAAAGGTGAATGAACAGTAGACGCATGACGATGTGTTCATTACGAGGGTACCCGGCCTTCGGCCGCACCCAGGGGGTACCCGCCTCCGGACGCAAATGCCAATTCCGTCCCTCTATTGCTGGGGCCGGCACTAAGTCTGCACTTATTTGCCACCATTGCAGCAGTGGGCGCCGGCCACCGGCCTTACACACAACCTTCAGGACGAGAAAGACGCAATGTGTCGGCGGGACTCGATCATTTAGACAGCGCGCGTAGGGCGGCGGAGATGGCGAGTTCCCGGGCGGCGTCGGGCTGGGCGGCGGCTAGGTGCGCGAGAAGCTCGGATTCTTGGTTGAGAACCGCGACAAGCGCCGCGCGGCGCGCCTTTGAGTCGTTCGTCCACTCCTTTATCGTATCGCGCACGACGCCGAGGAGTTCCACGTAGCCGCCATATTCGGGCCCGAATTGCCGCTCCAGCTTCTCCGCGACGCGGGCGGCGAGCATGGGGCTGCTGCCGCCGGTTGAGACGGCGAGGCAGAATTGGCCGCGCCGCACTATTGCCGGAACCACGAAGCTGCCCTCGTCCGGCGCATCCGCTACCGTTGCCGGGATGCGCGCCTCTTCCGCGTCTAGTGCTACCTGCGCATTTACGGTTCGCACGTTCGTAGCCGCAAACACCAAACTAGCGCCCACCAGATGCGCCTTACAATAGACTTCAGCGCGATAGTCCAGCCTGTCCTGCTCCGCTAGCTCCCGCAGCGAGGGCGCGATCTCCGGGCTGACGAGCCGCACGCGGGCTCCGGCTTCCAGCAGCCCGCCGGCCTTGCGCGCCGCGACGGAGCCTCCTCCCACTACCAAGCATAGCCGGTCGTTCAAGTCCAGCAGTATTGGATAGTAGCGTGCCATTGAGGAGCTACGCGCCCCGTGCGCGAGACCGGCTTTCGGCCTCGACAGCGACTTCTTCCAGAAAGGGAGTAAGAGCTTCCGGATCGCTATCCGCAACTCCACCCTCCTGGACCAGCAGCGTGTCGCCGGAGAGATGGTACGACAGGACTGCAAGCTCCTGCAGGAAAGAGACGTTGCGCACGAACACGCTCTCCGGCACTCGCAGCAGGACGGGCGCAAAGTTCAGGATGGCGTGTATGCCGGCGGCCACGAGCGTGTCTGCCACCAATTGCGCCGCCGCCGCGGGCACTGCCAGGATCGCGATTCGAGCCCGAAGCCTCGCATTCACTTCGGGTATCCTGCTTACGTCGAGTATCTCCAGATCCCAAAGGGGACGGCCGATCTTGCCGTAGTTGTTGTCGAAGACCGCGACCAGGTTGAACCGGTGCTCTTTCAAGCCGGGGTATCCCACGAGGGCGGAGCCGAGGTTGCCGGCGCCGACGAGGATGATGCGCTGTTCGCGGTCGATCTTCAGGATGCGCGCGATACGACTCTGGAGGTCCAGCACATTGTAGCCGACTCCGGGCTTGCCGAATTCGCCGAAATAGGAGAGGTCTTTGCGGAATTGCGCGGCGTTTATGCCTGTCTGCCGTTCCACTTCGGCGGAGGAGATCGTATCGACTCGCGACTGTCCGAGGTCGATCAAAAAGCGGAGATAGGTCGCCAGGCGTTCCAGGGTCGGAACCGGGACTTTCCCGTTGTTACTTACAGCCAAGTTATCTACCTCACCAGATTCTGCGCGTGAAGCCGAAAACCAAGTTCGGCGCTTGAGCCAAACCAGTCTTAATCGAAGTATACCTTTACGTATTTGCACCGTCAAGCTATTTGTGAAAAACTATACAAAGCGGTTCGCGCGCCCTTGCGCGCCTCCTGTAATCGTCACCGGTTCTTTGAACGGCTGCCTGTTTGCGCTGCAAAAAACGTTGTTGCCGTCGTCATCAAACGCGGAATCCGGGTACAATAATCATGGTTCGCTCGTCGCTCAAACGGCTGCGCGGCAATCCATTAGGGTAACAGAACAGTTCCCCCGCTTAGCCGCAATCGCGGCAATTGTCCAGGGACGACCGTCCCTTCTCGCAAACAAGAAGGAATAGCCCATGCTTTCTGCCACTCCACCCAGAAACCAGCCACATGCCTTTACACTGATCGAACTGCTCGTAGTGATTGCAATCATTGCGATACTAGCTGCCATTTTATTCCCGGTCTTTGCGCAAGCGCGCGAAAAGGCCCGCCAGACCGCCTGTCTGAGCAACATGAAGCAGATCGGCATCGGCCTGATCATGTACGCCGGCGATTACGATGAACAGTATCCTCCGTCCCAGTTGGGCGCGGGCGCCAACATAGTGTCCTGGCCACAAATGATGCAGCCTTACATCAAGAACGAGCAGGTCTTTGTCTGCCCATCCTCAAGTCCGAGCGCCTTCGCTCCCGACTCTTCGCTGATCTTCGGCGGCACTACGCGGAGCTACTGCAGCCGAACCAAAACGGCTCTCTCCTTCGGCGTTTTGACCGGAGCCGACGGCAGCGTCGCCCAGCCGTTCCTTGTAAACGGCCTTTCCTACGGGCGCAACCTGATTCCGACCGGATCGTGGAAAACGGCGGGCTTTACGGGCGGCAACAAATCCGGATTTGTGACGACCGGCACGACCATCTCCGTCATCGAGGCGCAGGTCGAAGATCCGGCAGGCACGATCCATATTATGGATGCTATGACCGGCGCCAGCGGCACTAACGATCCCTGTGTACAGGGCAACTCGATCCGGGGCATTCAGGAAGAGATTCGCACGGATCACTACCCGGACCAGACGGCTTCGAAAGTGGCCTACCGCCACAGTGGCGGCTTTGTTGCGCTGCACGGCGACGCGCATGCTAAGTTCCACAAGTGGGGCTCGACGAAGGCGGCGGAATGGTCGATCCAATCCGATTAGCCGGCCATGCCCTGCGGCGGCTATAAACGTGGAAATGAGCGGCGGAACTTAGCTCCGCCGCTCATTACTGTTTGGATGCGCATGCAAGGTCATTCAAATTTTGGAACGCGGGATTGTCCGAGAGACCCCGGACCCTTTCGGGGAAATCCCGGTCTAAGTTTACGAAGTCCGCCTTCGCGGACTCAATGTTGTACCCGAGCAACCACAAATCCTGAGAACCGATTTACCCTTTCGCGCAATTTCCGCAGGATGTGCGTGTTCCGATCGTGAATTTAAGCACTGTCAAGGCGGATGTGGGATGTCCGCGGCGAATTCGCGGGATTCAGGTTGGGAAATGGGAGACGGATCGATGGTGAAAATCGCCCTGGTCGGCGCCGGAGGAATGGGGAGCATGCACGCCGGCTGCTATGCTGACATTCCCAATGCGACGCTCGTAGGAGTTTACGATACAAGGCTCAGCGCTGCGGAGGAGCTTGCCGGCAAGCATGGCGCTCGGGCTTATGCGGATTTCGATGCCATGCTTTCAGAATCCGGCGCGGATGTGGTGGATGTCTGCTGTCCCACGCCGTGGCACGAGGAGTATGTCTGCCGGGCGGCGGCGCGTGCGGCGGAGGTCGGGCTGCGCGGTATCGCCGTCGAGAAGCCGATGGCGCGCACGGTCGCCGAGTGCGAGAAGATGACTGCCGCCTGTGGAGCCGCCGGGGTGCCGCTGTTTATCGCGCACGTGGTGCGGTTTTCCCCGGAGTTCGCGCTGGCAAAACGCCAGGTGGAATCTGGCGCGGTCGGTGCGCCGGCGGCTGTACGGACGCGGCGGGGCGGGGCGATGCCGCGCGGCTGGAACGACTGGTTCGCGAATATTGAGATGAGCGGCGGGTGCATCCTCGACCTGATGGTCCACGATTTCGACTGGATGCGTTGGACGTTCGGCGAGGTGGAGCGGGTATTCGCAAAGGGGTTGGCGGATACGCGCCTTCCTCAATTCGATTACGCCCTCGTCACCCTGCGCTTTGCAAGCGGCGCAATCGGTCATGTCGAGGGCACCTGGGCCGATCCTGGCGGCTTCAAAGTCGCGATCGAGGTCGCGGGCGACAAGGGACTACTGGAGTACAACTTCAACCAGCCGACCGCTGCGCCGTTTCAGGCTGCGCTCCTTGGCGATGCCGGTCCAAGATCGGGCGTGGCGCTGCCGGAGAGCCCGATCGCGGTTAGTCCGTACCTTGCGGAACTGAAGCATTTCGTCGATTGTATCGAGCAGGGCGTCCAGCCATCGATCACGCCTGAGGACGGAACGGCGGCGGTTCGGATCGCGTGCGCGGCTCTGGAGTCGATCGAGACCGGGAGGACGGTGACTTTAAGTGAATTCAGCGAATAGCGTCAATGAGAAGTTCGAGCGGCGCAAGGGTGGGTTGGAATGCCCGATGTGCCCGGATTCCGCCGGCCCGGATGTTGTGGCTGAGCTGGAATCTGGGCTTGTTCACCTGCAGAACGATGCGGACTACCGCGGGTATTGCATTTTGATCTTCCGCAGGCATGCCGTCGAGATCCACGAGCTTAGCGAGGAGGAGCGGAGGCACTGGATCGAGGATATCAGCCGCATCGGCGCGGCGGTTACGACGATATGCGGCCCGGCGAAGCTGAACGTCACGATGCTTGGCAATATGGTCCCGCACCTTCATTGCCACATCATGCCGCGCTATCCGGAAGATCCCGATTGGGGGCACCCGCCCGCGTATCGGCGGCCGGCGGACCGTCAGCAGCTTGACACCGCGGACTACGAAGCCCTGAAGTCTGCGCTCACCAAAGCGGTGAAGAAGTAACCAATGGTATCTCGCAATCCCGCAGCGGAGCGCCGATGAGGTTTTTCAGCGCCGATACCTGGCTCAAGGCGCCGCTGGACCGCGACGTAATCAAACGATGGACGGTGGGACCGGAAGGGGCGACGCACGCGCTATCGCTGCCTCCGCCGCCGGACCCGGATCGGTTCGAGTTTCTGGCGCTGGGAGATACCGGCGACTCCGAGGCTTCGGACTCTCGCACTTCGCCGCAGGATGCGGTGGCCCGCGAGCTTGCAAGCGATGCCGCCGTGCCGAAAAGCAAGGGCGCGGCTCAACTCGTGCTGCATACCGGCGACGTGGTCTATATGACAGGCGAGCATCGGCTCTACGAGCGGAATTTTCGTCGGCCGTATGCGCCCTTCCTGACACCCGAGAGCACTGTAGACGACCTTAATTTTCGCCTGCCGTACTTTCTGGTGCCTGGTAACCATGACTACTACGATGTGGGCGGATGGGCCAAGTGGCTGGCGCGCGTGCCTCTGCTCAGATTCGGGGTGCGCGCCGCGCTTGGCAGGCTCTTTTCGTTCAACCTGCCGGAGGGCGGCTCCAACATGGGCGCCGCCTTTATGAACGCCTTCGTCGACCCGGAGGCCGATACGTCGAGCGCTCCTTATCCTTACCTTCCCGGCTCTCGAACGCGCCTGCCCAACCGGTACTATCAATTCACCTTCGGCTCGGTGGATTTTTTCGCGCTCGATTCGAACACGCTCGAAGCTCCACCGCCGTGGACGGATGCCGCCAAGGTGCGGGCCGATGCCGTCAATCACATCAAGACGCTTGAGGCGCGCGAGGAGACTCTTGAGAAGCTGCTGCGCCGGGCGCAAAAGGCGATGGAGCGATGGGCAGAGGCCGCAAGGGACATAACTGCGGAAGATACTCTGCAACAGAGCCAGTTATCCTTCGCGGACGATCAGATCGCCGCAACGCTCGACGAGCTCAAATCCGCCCTGGAGACCCTGGAGTCGACGCCAGGTAATTGCTCGGAGGCGCTGCAGTCCGTCATTATCGGGCAGCGAAGATGGAACGAGGCGAGGGCGGATTGGGAGCGCGCCAAGGACGGAGACGAGCGCCGCGCCGCGCTCGACGTGCTGGAGTCCGCGGGCGATGAGGTCTGCACTGCTGCCGGCAAGGTGGAGGTGTGCCTCGGTTCCCTGGCCGAGACGAAGGAAAAGGCCACAATCCAGGTGGTTTGCGACAGGCTGGAGCAGCAGTTGAATCAGTGGGATCGGCGCGCCACGAAGACGCCTCCGGAGCTGGAAACAACGGTCCGGGCGCTTTCCGAGGAGATACTCGACGTCCAGCGGGAGCTTGCATTGGAGCGGCGGCGGGCACGCTATACCCCAGAGGACTACGATCGCAGGCAGCTGGAGTGGCTGGCGGTAAGCCTGGAGGCATCGGTACGCGAGCGGCCGAACCAATGGCGGATCGTTTTTCTGCACCATCCGCTCTACACCACCACGAGCAATCACTGCGAGGCGCCGGACGTAGTAGGACTGCGCGGCAATCTGGTCGACTTATTGCAGAACAGCGTCCATCTCGTACTTTCCGGGCACGCTCATGCCTTCGAGTGGTTTAGGTCGTCGCGGCTGCCCAATGCGGGCATCTTCGTTACGGGAGGCGGCGGGCAGGTTTCCCTGCGCCCCTCGCTCTTCGCCGAGCGACGATTCGGGAGAAGGCGAGAGCGGTACCAGTCGCTGCGGGCGAACGGAGTCCAGGAGGTCGCCATGGCGGGCGCCGGCCCGGACGCGCCGGACGGCGAAGACGGCCGCCTTTATCACTACCTGCGAATAAGGGTCGCGCCCGACGCGCTGACTGTGATCCCGGTGGGCGTCCGCAGAATCGATTCCGGATACCGGCGGGAGTCGCCGCTGCCGGCATTTCACGCGGCTACGCTGCCCGTCCGCCGCCCGAACTGGCGATCTCGGCTGCTGGAGAGCGTTACCATCACGCGGGATGGGCCGCCGGTGGCGAAATGGAAGTGAGAGGGTGAGAGGGCACAAAGGTACGCCCCACTTGTTGCGGTGTATTCCAGCGTCGAGAGAACGATTTAAGGGTAAATTGTGCTGGCAAGAGTTGATTAACGCTACATGCGGTGACCCCCGTTTCTGGTTCCGGCAGGGTTTCCATGATAGCGAATGGAGCGCCGTTGCAGAGCCGGTCATGACCATCCTGACACTTGTTGCGCCGCCGAACGTTTAGATTGATTGGTCCCGGCGTTTCCCAGCGAACCATGCTTACCGACGGACTGGCCGACGACGGCCAACCTTAAAGAGGCTTGTCCGGGCGCTTACCACCGATGGGTACAAGATCCGGCGCGGCCTGTACGGCGTAAGGCTTGGTTCGGGCGTAGGTTCTGCCTCGAATTCGGCATGTCTATTGCCCGGTTGTACTTGGCGGAAGCAACTCGCGCTCCGAAGCCCAATGAGGACTGGCTTCGATAATTTCTCTTTCGAGTTCTAAGCCAAACTTCGCTACTTGCGCCGCGCTAGCTTGTATGAAAAACGAGCGAAATGTTTGAGCGCCATCCTGCTCTTGGATGAAAAGCCTGATGGCGACACCTTGTCGATGTTTGTTCCCCCATAGTATAGCGTGCAGCCAGGTCGCTGACTCATACAAATAAGCATGGGAAGGTTTACCTGTGCGCCACAAATCGTTAGCAATAATTGCCTCTGGTAATTTGGGCGCTTCGGCAAAGGCACGGGCAAGTACCCACACATCATCCTGGTGCATCTGCCAACCTACTACCGAAAATGTGCGTGTAAAGATGTTGTCATTTGGACCAGGCCATAGTTCCAGCAAGTATTCCGTTGCGTCTTGGCCTTCTATCTTATTCTTCAACGGCTTCAGGCTAAACCATTCCGGCCCAATAAGAGCAGCTTTTCCCTCTAATTTTGCCATGTGTCTCCTAATAATTAGGGCAGGACAATTAGGGCAGGAACTCCTCAATAAAACCAAGAAAGTTTCCTAACTTGTCCCATGCCCCTCCCGCAGAGTCTATGCCGATGTTATCAGCCGCACCTAGCCGTTGAACTTTTTGAGTTCATGAATCGCGTCACTGGCTTGACCTCTGGTAAGGTTCAGCCGCTCCATAAACTCTTTTACCAGCGTTTTTGAGTTGAACCATTTCGCTGCCCCAAAAACCGCCGTGCCATTTTCTCCTTGCAATTCTTGGGACAACTCGCTAGATTCCAACTCCTCAGCCATGTCCTCGCGGCCATTGGGGTCAATTCTGTTGATGGGGTTGGAACTCGCGTAAGCAAACCAGTTGAAGCCATGATACACGGGGTCTTGGTTGATGAATCTACCCGAAACAGGATCATAGTACCGGGAGCGCATATAAATCAGGCCAGTCTGATCTTCGCTCAGATGGCCTAAAGCGCCGACAAACTTGTGTTTACTCGTGCCGCCAGGATTGTTGCCGCCGCGAACGTTTCCGAACGCATCATATTTTCGGCTTGAAGTGACGTTGCCCATTGGATCAACTTCACCGGCAACGCTGCCTAATCCGTCCGGTAAGTACCAGCGCACTTGTCCGGTCACGTCGTCGCGGCGATACTCTGGGCCACGCGGTCCGGTCAGATAAGTGGCGCCCGGTCCGCCGTTCTTACGGGTGCGTACCATGTTCTGACCATCGTAGATGTAGTCAACGGTTGTGGTTTGCTGCCCCTGCTCGCCACCGCCACCAAAACCAACAAGCATGAGATTGTTATTGCTTGGCGAGAAACTTTCCATTGCGGCAAGGCCGGCAACAGCATTCGGTTGAGAAGGTATAACGTGATTTAGGCGGGCAAGCGGATCAAGGCTTTCGGGATTGGCGGCAGAGGTGATTTGCCGCGGCTTGGTGGGTTTGTTGTCCGAAGACGAAGAAGAAGAAAACGCCCAAGACAAGCCCGCGACGAACAAAGCCAGGACGACTAACACGCCGAAAGAGAAGCGGCGCAGGGTCATCTGCGATTTCGGGGAGATAATAGAGGTTTCAGCGTCAGCAATTTTACGCTTATTGCGGCGGGTGAACGAACTAGAGGAGGACATGACAAGAACTCCTTTCCTTCCACGCGAGAAGCAGATGGACCAGTAACCTTCCGAAACGCACAAGCCTCGAACTTAATTATTCTGCCGAAAAATCGGCACGAGCATGACAAAGCCAGAAAATTACCGAAAATCCGGTGTATTCCCATTTGTAAGCGGCCCGCCACAATAGCATGGCGCCGCCATTATAACAAACAGGAACACTGATGTCAATGGAATCTCCACACAAGGGTGAGTCGAATTCTATATAGACTGCTGGCGCAGGCTCTACGACCCTACCTGTCAAATACACAGCAGAACGAAGCGCAGCATGGACACAGAATTTGCACTGCAAAGGATTGACAATTGCGCCGTCAATGTGAGATACTGAATTTGCAATTTTGGTTCGCAAAGCTTTGACGAGGCCAGTAGGCGCGCATGCCACTTTCAGAGAGCTGCCGGTTGGTGCGAGGCAGTAAGTGCGTGACGCCGAATCTCCCCTCCGAGCAGAATACTGAACGGTGCGGCTTGAGTGCGTGTAAATCCATTGCGATTACCGTGCCGCTCGCTCACTAGGTTTTCCGGTTCGCGCCCGATATCGCGCCGAAAGTGGTCGGTGGAGTGCCCCGGGGCATTCGTCGTTCGCGTTCCGTCAACGCGCACCGATTACAAGGGTGGTACCACGTGAGAAAGCCTCGCGTCCCTTGCGGATGCGGGGCTTTTTTGTGTCACAAAAAACCAGGAAACTCTGGTGCAAGACGGTTCGAGGATTTGAAGGGTACAGGAGGCTAAGTTACAATCTCATGAAAATTTCTGGAGCAAACATCCTGCTGGAGTGCCTGCGACAGGAGCAGGTCACACACATTTTTGGCTATCCCGGCGGAGCCGTCCTACCCATTTACGATGCGATCTTCGATTGTAAGGACATTAAGCACGTGCTGGTGCGCCACGAGCAGGGCGCCGCGCACATGGCGGACGGATTTGCCCGCGCGACGGGTAAGGTCGGCGTCTGCCTTGCGACGTCCGGGCCCGGCGCAACGAACCTGGTTACCGGCATCGCGACGGCCTGCATGGACTCGATCCCCATGGTCGCCATCACGGGGCAGGTCCGCACGAGCGCAATTGGCAAGGACGCCTTTCAGGAGGCCGACATCACCGGGATCACCATGCCGATCACCAAGCACAACTTTCTGGTGAAGCGCGTCGAGGACCTTGCCGCGACCATGGCGGAGGCGTTCCACATAGCGCGCACGGGGCGGCCCGGGCCGGTGCTGGTAGACGTTCCGCTGGACGTGAGCAAGAACATCATCGAGTTTAACGCGGCGACGGACTATCCCAAGAACGTCTCCATTCCCTCCTATAAGCCCGCGGGAATCGGCGGCAGGATACCGGAGCTCCAGCTTCGCAAGGCGGCCCAGCTCATTGCCGATGCCGAGCGGCCGGTCCTCTACGTAGGTGGCGGAGCGATCGCATCCGACGCGCAGGCCGAAGTGACGGAGCTTGCCGAGCGGACTAATATCCTGACGACTACCACCCTGCTCGGCAAGGGAGCGATCGACGAAACGCACCCGCTTTCGATGGGTATGCTGGGCATGCACGGAACCGCCTACGCGAACCACGCAGTGAACCAGGCGGACCTTCTGATTGCGGTCGGGGCGCGATTCGATGACCGCGTCACGGGCAACGTGGACAAATTCGCGACCGGCGCCAAGATCATTCATATCGACATCGATCCCGCGGAGATCGGCAAGGTGATCCAGCCGGATGTCCCGATCGTAGGCGACGTGAAGACGATCCTGACGGAGCTTCTGAAGTACGTGCAGCCGAAGCCGGCCGCGCAGTGGAACGAGACGATCATGGAGTGGAAGCGGCGCTTCCCGCTGATCTATCCGGACGACGGCAAGCTGTACGCCGAATATGCCATCGAGCAGATCGGCGAGGTCTTCGATCATAGCTGCATCATGACGACCGACGTTGGCCAGCACCAGATGTGGGCCGCGCAGTACTTCAAGTGCCGCGCGCCTCGCCAGTGGATCACTTCCGGCGGATTGGGTACAATGGGATATGGACTTCCGGCCGCAATCGGCGCGCAGTTCGCGTTCCCTGACAAGCGCGTGGTCTGCCTGTCCGGCGACGGCTCGTTCCAGATGATGACTCAGGAGCTGATGACGGCCACCGTGTATGGTCTGCCGGTCGTTACGGTCATTATCAATAATAAGTCGCTGGGAATGGTGCGCCAGTGGCAGGAGATGTTCTATTCCGAGCGGTATAGCCAGGTAGACCTGCAGGCGTCGCCGGACTTTGTGAAGCTGGTGGAGGCGTACGGCGGCGTGGGAATGCGCGCCGTTACCCCGCAGGAGCTGACGGACGCCCTGATCAAGGCGAAGGCGGTCACGGATAGGCCGGTTGTCATCGACTGCGTTATTCCGACCTCGGAGAACGTCTATCCGATGATCCCTTCCGGCCAGTCTATCGAAGAGATGATGGTGAAGAACGACCTTGACCAGCTCAAAGTGGATGTACATCAGGACGGCTCCGAATGGTCGTTCTCCGACCAGGAGCGCGTCCTTGCGCACTACGTCGAGGTCGTAAACTCAGTG
>JAYTEU010000154.1:0-4076 GCA_043734985.1 Chthonomonadaceae bacterium | reverse complement strand
CAACGAATTGTTAGGGTCATTCAGTTCTCGGGACGCGGCACTAAAGTACCGCACCCAAGGGTACCCGGTTTTCAAAACCCGCCTGCGCGGGTTGCAGATTGAGTCCACGAAGGTGGACTTGGTAGCCTTAGACCGGGATTTCCCCGAAAGGGTCCCCGAAAGTCTTCGGGGCAGGCCGGGGTCTCTCGGACAATCCCGCGCGGCCCGGAGATTGGAGAACTGAATGAACCTGGCGAATTGTGCAGAGCCGTTGGAGGTTACCTCAGCAGCGGCTCCACATTGGCAGCAATTGCAAAACGCAGGATTTGCCGGTCCCGTAGTTGAATTCCGAGATTGGGCGTTCAGTAGTCAGGAAGCGGCCAATACGAGAACCGAGGCGAGGCAGAGATGAAATTAAAACCGAATCGATTGGGATTCCACTGGCAGGGCCGAAACAATCAGGGCGTCAGCAAATGGACCGGGTCCCTAACGCCGCTTAAATGGGTAGGCACGATCTTCTCCATCTACGGCCCGATAGCAGGAGTCGGCGGCCTTGCCGCGCTCGCCTATTTGCTGATAAACCACAGTTGGACTGCTCCCGCCTTGCCGCTGATGCTGGTCGGCCTGATTCACGGCGTACTCTTCACCGGTATCGGGCAGTGGGCGCTCTCCATGCGGAGGAACATACTGCGCCTGTCTACTGCTGAAGAGGTCAGTGTAACCTATGGCGTTGACACGAGGGCGGTGCACGAGCTGGCCGCTCAGCGCAACATCCGCCCACGCATCATCCTTAACGATGAGCCCTACTTCGATCCGACCGAATTCGTCGACGCCTTTTGAGCCTCCGGCACTAGCCCGGTTGACACACCCAGCGGACTAGTGAGAAAAAACACTATCGGTTAAATTGTTCACTGGTGAATGCCCATCGCACCTCCTGGATTCCAAAGGTGAGTGTAGCGCGTTCTGTTGAACCAGTAACCGGGCTGTCCGGGGTATAAGTTAGCTTGGTAGCTATGAAGACATATCCAACATAGGGGCTTGTGAGGGAATTAGTTTTCTCGACCAAGCAGACACAAGAAACTCACCCATAACCGATACGCACTTTCGTACCGACGCAATTATGGACTTCTCTCTCTGGGGAGAGTGTTTCGCTCATAAGGTGTTACATCAATGTACTGGACCTACTGCATTGGCTCGAAGAGACCCAACTCCACAACGAACGCGCCCGCTATTCGCACCGAAAGCGACGATAAGACCGGTTGCTACACTCTGCGCGCGATGATCCGTCGTTGTAATACCAGGTGGGCGCCCGTCGTTGTACCTCTACGCCGCGTTACTTCTGCCGATTGCCCTGCTGATGCGCCTGCGCGTCGCCCGCCATAAAGGCGCTGCGGTCATTCTGCTCGCTCTCCTGGGTCTTGAGCTGCTGCTCCGCCCGCTCGTTATGCTCCGCGTTTACCCTGCCATGGTTGTGCGCGTGCGCGAGATTCTCCGATACGCCCCCATCCGCGGCGGAATGCTCCGACGGTGCAATCGTTCCGTCCTTGTGGAACCCGGCCTTCTCAAGAAAATGCCGCACATCCAAAATATGCTGAACTTCGGAGATAGTCTTCTTGCCGTGTGCGGGATGAAAGTCCGCCGAAACGCCGTTTACAGTGAAGGTCAAACGTCCATTATCCTCTTCGGCCACGGTTCCGCTCTCCCTTACCAGCGCCACGACGTCGTGCCATTCCAGGTTGTGCGTTGCAGGATGCTGAAAAATCTGCTGCAGAGTGTGTGCGTGTTTGTGGCTCGTATGGGCTTGCTGCATAATGTTATTCTCCTCCACTGACAATGCCGGGCATCGGCGCCCCAAAGTCAGTTACATGGCGGACAATTACAAATGCGGAATTGTTCCGATATTTTGCGGCAACGAAACGGAGTCTGAAATCGCACGGCGACCGAACATTGGATTGGAGTAAGCCCTAAGCCGCTGTCTTTTGTGGCGCAAGTCGGTCGGAGGGAGAAGCGGAGGCAGTTGAAATGCCCTCATGCCGGTAAAAGAACACCTTCGCAATTTCGGCGACGGCTATGTAACACGCCAGTATGACTGCGAGCGCGAGCATAAACACCGGCGGAACGGGTGCAAATCCGAACGGCTTGGCCAGCGGCGTATAGGGCAGTATCAGGGTAGCGCCAATGGTGGCCAGGGTTGCGATCAGCAGGTAGTTTCCGGCCCTGCTGCGATAGAAGGGCTTGCGTGTCCGTATCACAAGGACGATCAATGACGCGGAGACAACGCTCTCCATGAACCAGCCGGTGCGAAACTGCTCCGGCGTGGCGTGAAGCAGCAGGCGCAAAACGCCGAATGTTAGATAGTCAAAGACGGAGCTTACCAGACCAAACACCAGCATAAAGCGCCGGATGAACCCGATTTTCCAGCGATGGGGTCTGTCCACCATTTCGCTGTCCACACTGTCGGTTGCAATCGTCATTTCGGGAAAGTCTGTCAGCAGGTTCGTAAGCAATATCTGCGTCGGCAGCAGCGGCAGGAAAGGCAGAAAGAGGGACGCCCCCGCCATGCTGAACATGTTGCCGAAATTGGCGCTCGTGGCCATGAAGACGTACTTCAGCGTGTTCGCGGAGGTCTTCCGTCCCTCGCGCACGCCCTGTTCCAGTACGGCCAGGTCCTTCTCCAGTAGAACGATGTCGGCGGCTTCCTTGGCAACGTCGACGGCATTAGCAACCGAGATTCCCACATCTGCCACATGCAGCGCCGAGGCGTCGTTGATGCCGTCTCCTATGTATCCGACAACGTGTCCCGCCTGCTTGAGCGCCAGGATGAGCCGCTCCTTCTGATTCGGCTCGATCTCCGCGAAGACTTCGACGCTCTCTACACGCCGCCGGAGCGCTTCCAGGCTCATGTCTCGCAAATCCGGACCTGTCAGGATATTCGTGCAGTTAAGGCCGGCCTGTTTGGCGACGTGCGCGGCGACCAGGCGGTTATCGCCGGTTATTACCTTGAGTGAAATTCCGAGACTGCGCAGCGTCCGAATGGTCTCCACCGTGCCGGTCTTGATCGGATCGAAGAGCGCAAGAAATCCCAGGAATGTCATGCCGGCCTCGTCGCTCTTGTCCATCTGAGCCTGTGCGCCGATGTCTCGATAGGCAACGCCCACCACGCGGAATCCCTGCGCGCTGAACGCTTCGAATTGTTGTTGTATTTCCGGCTGAAGCGTCGCGATATCCCCGATTGCGCCGTCCGCCGTTTCGGCGGTCGTGCAAACCTCCAGGATGTTGGAGAGCGCGCCCTTTGTGACGATAATATTCTTGCCGACGGAACCTGCCAGTATGCTAAGCCGTTTTCGCACGAAATCGTACGGCTCCTCGTCCAGCTTCGTATAGCCGGAAACGTCGACCGGTCGGTAAGCGATAATAGCCGCGTCGATCGGGTTCGTATATCCGGTTTGGAACGACGCATTGATCTGCGCGTACAACAGCGTCTTTTCGCATGCCTGTCCGCCGACATTCGATGCCGTGTTCAGCACAACCTCGCCCAGCGTCAGCGTCCCCGTCTTGTCCGAGCAGAGGACGTCCATGCTGCCGAAGTTCTGTATCGCCGCCAGCCGCTTTACAATGACTTTTGCTTCCGCCATGCGTTTTGCGCCGTGCGCCAGGTTCACGCTGATTATTGCCGGCAGTAGCTGAGGAGTCAGGCCCACCGCTAGCGCCAGCGCGAAGAGAAACGAATCCAGTACCGGGCGGTGCATGAATACATTGATGGCGAAGATGCTGAGGACCATCAGCAGCGTCACCTCCATGAGCAGGTAGCCGAATTGCCGGATTCCTCGCTCGAACTCCGTCTCCGGCGGCTTCAACTGCAGCGACTCGGACACCTTGCCGAACTCGGTGTCCTTGCCGGTCTTGACGATCAGAGCGGTACCCGAGCCGCTGACCGCGTATGTGCCGGTGAACAGGGAATTGGTGCGCGCGTTGAGCGGCGTTTCGGAGGGTAATACTCCGGGCGTCTTCTCTACAGGGAACGTTTCGCCGGTGAGCGCCGCCTCGTTGACGAAGAGATTATTGGATTCCAAAAGAAGACTATCACCCGGAACGAC
>JAYTEU010000153.1:0-4467 GCA_043734985.1 Chthonomonadaceae bacterium | reverse complement strand
AAGATTGCCTATCAGCGAAACTTGTCAGTCAACGCATTAGTGCACGAGCAGTTGGAACTGGCGGTTCGGGTTGAAGAAGCGAAGGCGCGCTACGATGCCTACACTCAGCTCGGCCAGGACACGGAATTGTGCGATGTAGATTATGCGCGATTCGCCCAGGCGGAGGTAATGCTTCGTGACGAATCTTGATATCCGAACACCGCGTCGTGGGGAGATCTATTGGCTCAATTGGAATCCGGCCCGCGGCTCCGAACAGGCGGGGAGGCGGTCGGCGCTCATTATTCAGGAGAACGCCGGAAGCGCCAATCCGAACTATCCACTAACCATTGTTGCCGCAGTTTCGACAAATGGCCGGGCAATTGTGACTCATGTCGAGGTCGGTCGGTCTGAATTGAACGGTCTGGAGCAGTTGTCCTACGTGAAGTGCGAACAAGTCCAGACAGTGAGTAAGCAGCGTCTCGTTCACCGCATCGGTGAGCTGGAGCCTGAGCACATGGCCCGGGTTGACGACGCCTTACGGAAGGTGTTCGCATTGGCGTGAACCATAGCGTCGCGCGCCACGAAATGCCGGGATCGTCATAAACCCCGACTAGTTCGCGAACAGGGCCGCGAATCTGCGGCAATCCCTGGTCGGCGCTCCGAAGTACAGGTACGGGTGCATTGTGTTTGGCAAGGAGGATCGCCGTGAGCTCGCTAGAGACCCGACATCAACCACAAGCCGCAACAGGCGAACTATTTACCGCAGCGGACCTGGAGCGGCTGCCTGCCGGCGAGCGCTTCGAACTAATCCGCGGAGAGTTATGCCCCATGCCCAACAACAGCGCGATGCACGGCCTGCTGACGAGTCGATTGTCTGGTCCCATAATCTCGTTCGTCGACGAGCACGATTTGGGCGAGTGTTTCGCGGCCGAAACGCGATTCACGATCGAGGAGAATCCAGACACGACCATGGGGCCTGATTTCGCATTCGTCTCGAAGCAGCGATTACAGTCTATTCCGCCAACCGGTTACCTCAGAATGGCGCCCGACCTGGTAGTCGAAACGCGCTCGCCAAGCGATACTCAGACCGAGTATGCACTGAAAATAGCGCGCTGGCTAAGCGCGGGCGCGCACTGCGTTTGGGCGCTCGACCCCGCGACCCGCAGCCTAACGGTCCATCGCACGGGCGTTACTCCGCGAACGCTGGTGGCCGGTGCAATCCTGGAGGGCGAGGATGAGCTGCCCGGATTTTCACTGCCTCTAGACCGAATATTTCGCGATCGCTAGACCACCTGCGCTTTTTGCTTCCCCTAAAAGCGCGGCCGGAAAGGGCGTATTAGGAACGAACGGACAAATATCACCTGATCCAGGCTTCAATCGACCGGGATCAGGTGATACTTGTCTACCTAATGCAGTATGTTGCCGCATTGTTCGGCAGACTCCCGACCTACTTCCTAGGCTTCAGCCAGTCCTGGGTGGACAGCCAGCCTTCCGCGCGCTGGGGCCACTGGGATACCAGATTAGCAGTGGGGCGCAGGCCGTAGCCGTGGCCGCCTTTCGGGTAGATGTGCATCTCGAAGGGCACCTTCGCCTGCTTGAGGGCGAGTGAGTAGAGGAGCGCGCCTTCTACGTGGATCGGGTCGTCCTGCGTCATGGTGATGAAGGTCGGCGGCGTTTCGGCGGTCACTTTGACTTCGGGGACGAGTTGCGCGAGGTCTGCGGCCGCCAGGTAGGCCGGGTAGATGAGGAGGGCGAAGTCGGGGCGGCAGCTTTCCGTATCGGATTCGTCGATGGCTGTGTAGGTGCGCGTCGCGCCGTTGGCGCATGTAGTTGCCGTGAGATGGCCGCCTGCGGAGAAGCCCAGAATTCCAATGCGGCGCGGGTCGATCGACCACTCCTTCGCCCGGTGGCGCACGATACTGAGAGCTCGCTGGGCGTCCTGGAGCGGGGCGGCGTGCTTCTCGCGCTCCTTGCGCACGGGCACGCGGTATTTGAGCAGGATGCCGGTCACTCCGATGGAGTTCAGCCACTCACAGACTTCCGAGCCCTCCAGGTTCATCGCCAGGATGCTGTAACCGCCTCCCGGGCAGACTACCACCGCAGCGCCGGTATTCTTGTCCTGGGGAGGCGAATAGACCGTGATGGACGGCTGCGATACATTCCCCAGCCGGATTACGTAGCCAGGCGAGCTCTTGTCCTCCTTGGCTGAGGTGGTGTCCTTCTCTACACCGATGTCACCTGTATCACCAGGCGCTGCGCCGGGCCACAAGGCAATGGGTTTCATAACGTCCGCCTTTCCGCGCCCTGCCGCGCCGTGGCCGCGCACTTCGGCACAGGCGCTCATTGCCAATGCGACGCCCATCGAGAGCGCGAGCGCGATGGTAAAGCGAGAGAGTCTGTTCATTTACGTATCCCCTGCCATTCGAATGCCGATTGCAGATTTGGTTCGCCCATTCAGGGCTTTGTTGGTGTGATCGCCGTTGGTAACATGCGCTAACATAATTTCACAGCCCGCGTTCCCAGCGCAGGCGCGACGTTTCCCAGTACACCCTGCCTGTGAAAACGTCAAGGGGTAAAGCGGCGCAACGTTTCCCAGGGTAGGCGCAACGTTTCCCAGGGTAGGCGCCACGCGCCAACCCTGGGCTGTTGGACGCAATCCCTTCGGGATAGAATGCCGGTGAGCGTCGGTTGGAGCACGCGTTCCCCGAAGGGGATCCGTCACCTAGCCTGGGGTTGGCGTTACGCCTACCCCAGGAAACTATGGCGCGGGCTTCAGAACGAAGGCGTCGATGCCTACCAAGTAGTTCGAGGATCGATCGTCCTTACCGGCAATTTTGACGGTGAGCGGGTTGTCGCCCTTCTTGAGCGTCACTTTGCCGAACGAGATCGGACCGGTCGGCACCACCTCCGGATCGTAGAGGTTGACTATCGGATTAAGGTCTGCATCGCCGACTGTTAGCTGTATCTTGCCGTAATCCTTGGCTTTGGTAAAGTAGCCGATCAACTCATACGTCCCGTCGGCGGGCGCGGGAAGCTGAAGCGTGAGTTCGGCGGGCGCGACAGTCGGGTGCCACCAGAGCTGCGACTCGCCGCTCCACTGGCCGGCGAAGCCCTCCATGCCCTGCGTATCGATCGCGCCGACCGTGGACTTGGCCGTCGATAACAGCGATTCCGCCTCGATGGCTCCTGGAACATGGAGCGGGGGCGGCGGGATGTAAGGCAGCAGGTCGATCGGGTCGGCGGGAATGGTGGAGTTGGCCGGGTGCGGACCTTTCAAATAGTAGTAGGCGACGCTGGAGTAGTCGCACTCGTGGTCGTTCTGATTGCCGTGCTCGATGGTGACGAGAAGGGACTTCTTGAAGTTCATCGCGTCTTCGATATGCCAGCGGTACGCGGCCACGCGGCCCATCTGCGGGTCCAGTATCGTGACGCCGTGATAGGGAGCCGAATAGAGACCGCGATCGAAGTACCACCCGCTGCTGAAATAGTCCTCCGTGCCGGTTCCGATGATGGAGGGCTTCTCCTCGCCGTCCACGTGAATCATCTCATCGCCTTCCAGGAAGCCGAAGCCCTTGCCGCGCCGGTTTTGCATAAACAGCGCCGTCCCCGCAAAATGGCCCTCGCCGAAGGCATTGAGGATGGTGTAGTTTTTGGTCCGCGCCGTCGGGTTCTCGCGCCGCCAGGTGGCGTGGAAGTTGAGCAGGCGTCCGGGCAGCCGTTTGAAGGACGTGTAGTCGACGTTGTAGTAGAACGCGTCGATCTGCGTCTTGCTCAGGTTGGTTAGGGTCCAGCGAGCCGATTTGTGGAACGGCATCGGCCAGTAGCAGTTGTAACCTCCGCTGGTTTCGTTCAGGGGCAGCGAGATGTAGTCCTTCTGCTCGCCGAACCCGACTCCGAAGAAATCGCCGATGGGCGCTTCGACGCTCGGCTCCTTCGCATCGTCCCAGTACATGCGCAGTATCGCCTGGCGATGGATCGTCTTCTCGGAGCGGGGGGCGATGGTCACCCAAAACCGGCGGATGACCCCTGCCCCCTTTACATCGAGGAGGGTGAGCGTCTCCCCCGGCTTGACGGTGCGAGCGTCGCCGTTGCCGCCGCGCCGGTCCCAGCTTCCCTCATGCCTGGGCGTACCGTCGCGGGGCAGCATCAGCGAGCCGAGCGTGCCAAGCTGCCCGACCGGGTTCCGATCTTGGGCTAGAACGGCGCTCGCTCCAAACAGTGGGGCGGCGCATACGACCACGATAGCCGCAAGCCGCCCGGCATCCCGCGGTAACCGAAGGGAGAGGGTCAAAGCTCCTTCCCTCCCTGGGAGACGTTGTCCGGAGTGTAGATGCGCGTGCCGAGCGTGATGTTCTTTTCAACTTTATCGCCGTGCAGGATCTTGAGGGTGTTATCGATGCTCTCTTTGCCGCCTGTCGGGTATTGGAACGTTGCCGAGAGAATGCCATCCTTCACGTAGCGCTGGCCTTCGCTGGGCAGGCCGTCGAT
>JAYTEU010000152.1:0-2132 GCA_043734985.1 Chthonomonadaceae bacterium | reverse complement strand
GCCGGGAACGCCCGCGTTCGCGGCATCGACCAGCGCGCCACTCCCAGAACGACCGCCGCGCCCGCCGATGGGCAGGCCACAGGGACGCCCGCAGTCGCGACCAGCACAGGGGGGAACCAACAGCGGCCCCGCAGTGCGGCCATACGGCAACAGACCGACGGCGAACGCGCCTCGACCGAGCCAGCCGGCACAGCGCCCCGCCTACAGCGCACCTTCGCGCGACCGACGACCACGCTAGTCGACAGGCACTCAGAAGCAATCCAGCTTTTGTGCCGACGATGCTGGAACAAAATATCGCCGTTTCACCGCTTTGATAGTGGGTGGAACGGCGATTTGCATTACCGGCATTCCGTGGCCATCGACGGAACGGCATGATGGTCAGCGCAGTGATCGGCCAAAGTAATTTCAACTTGCACGTGGCACGATTCCGTTATGAATTTTACACGATAATACCGGACGGTGAATTCATCGCGGCGCGTGCGCTTCGGCGTGTGCGACGGAATGAATTCCTTCGCTATACGGCCTGCGGCCACGTGTCCTTCGGACACAACGCGCTATTGCCGGACCGGTGGTAATTTCCGAAGGGCGTCGATTACTCGATGGGCGGCAGTCTGTCCAGGTAGGCGCGAAATTCGGCGTCGGCCGCTTCCGCTTGCGCGCGCAGGCGGATGGCGTCCTGGCGGAGGCTCTCGATCTTCGTCTCCTGACCGTCCAGCGTCGCGACGTAGCGCTTGTACAGGGCAGACGCTTTGTCTAGGGCAGTCATGTTCTTCCGAATCCGTTCCTGATCGGCGCTGATCGACTGCACCTCCTGCGCCCGGTTCGCCGCGGCGGACCTGAGCTCCTGAACCTTGCGCCGGCGCTGTACGATCTCCTGCAGTGTTACGCGCAGTTTCGCCGAAACCTCTTTACGCGTCGAATATCCGATAAGCGCGTCCACATCGGAGTCCGTAATTCCAACGGTCTGCGAGATGGGCCGCTCGACGACCACTTTCAGCGTTCGCGACTCGCCCGCCGGGAGCGCGACCGCAAATCGATACAAACTCGCAGTCCGCTCCAGCGCCTTCTCGGGAACGATCAATTTATAGGCCGACATAAATGGATGCTCGACCAGTACGGTTGCCGGTTTGTCGGATTTCGATTTCAGAGTGTACGTGGTTTCCATCTTCTCGCGCGACGATAACACGAGCACTCCACGCTTGAGGCTGAAGCTCGTCTCCACATTCGTAACGGCATTGCCCTGCCGCTCCCCTTCCACCGACAGGTCGACGGCATAGGAGAGGAGGCGGGTATCCCCAGGTGGGATGTCCTCCATCCGTGCGTCGCCGGCGTAGACTCCGTCGTCGAACAGCGTCACGGGTCCGCCCTTTAAGTGCAGCCTAGTAATATTGCGCAGCCTTATCGCGTTCAGCGGAAACCGGGCTCCCGAGTCAGCGTTGAAGAGCAGCACCTTGTCCGCGCTGACGTCCTGCGCAATTACGGGTATAAGCGCAGCCTGCTGCCTTGGCAGTGTTACCGGCGTGAAGATATTGTACTGAAACAGAGCGCCCGCCCGCTGCCCGGTCGCCTGCGCGATGACCGACTGCCGTAAAAGCTCGCGCATTTCGGCGGGCTTGTCTGCCACGGGTCCAGGCGCGCCGACAGGCCCGGCATCACCCGGCGCGCCCGGAAGGACGCGAATAGCGCGATTGCGGGCACGCCCATTCGTGCTGCTCTCGCTCAGGGGCGTACTAATCGCTGGGCTTCCCGCGTTCGTAGCGTCTCGCGCCTTTTTCGCCGCGGCCTTTCCGTCATCGAGGTCGCTGTCATGGGTCTGAGGCACTGTCGAGGCGACTACATCGGGGCCGACCTCCGGCCTGGGGATATAGAGTGGCTGGTACAGATCTTCGATGAACGAGACGGGACGGCCGGACACAAGCGACAGCTTGATTCCGTTCCAATCGTCGTCGGACGTATTCTCGACTATAGCCCATCCCTGGAGGTACGTATTACCTCCAGCCTGGTCCGGAGCGATGCCACCGATCAACAACCGATAGCTCATCTTCCAGATCGGCGCCTCCACCACATATCCCACGCGGACTTCGCGCCGCCCGTTCCCGGCAAAGTGGAGCGTCACCTGCCGACGCTGATTG
>JAYTEU010000151.1:0-3146 GCA_043734985.1 Chthonomonadaceae bacterium | reverse complement strand
GCGACGCCCTCGATCTGGGTCGCTCCCATGACGTCGGTCGCGTCGCCGGGAGCGTCTCCCGCGCCGCCGGACGTGTCGTTTCCGGTGATATAATCATTGAAGTTCTGGACCGACCGATCGTTGACCTCCATGGTATAGGCATTCGAGTCAATAATCATCGCGGTTGATGCCGCATCCGCATCCTGCATGATCTTCCACTGTTCCGCGGCATTCAGCTCCGCCGCGGCTGCCGTAGCCGCCGGATCGAGATCAGAAAAATACGGATTGCTGTCCATTGTCGTCTCTCCTATTAATGCGATGTGAAGTCCGGATTATTTAGGCTCCACGGTTTTTTCGTCTGTTGTAGGTTAGACCTCCCGCCGGAGGCAGTCATTACAGAGCGGCCGGAAATATTTGCGGTTGGAGTTGGTAAGGAGCGATCGAACATGCCATCGACCGGAACGACCCAGGGGTTCCTGGTGCATCACGATAAGAATCGGATCGAATTTCGGCGGCCTGGTTGGATACGCACTCTTTTCGGTCTGTCCGGCGCGCTGTTGTTCTTGCTGACTGCCCTTCTGACGACGGTGGCATTGATGGCGCTGTTCGTGCCGCGCTACTCGGCGCCGGGGGCAGGTGCAATGACGCTGGCGTTCGCGGGGATGCTCGGCCTATTGACTCTTTTCACCCTGACGCTCGCGGGCCCGTGCGAGATGCGATTCGATCTTTCGAGCCGCACGTATCGGGTGCTTCGCGGTCTCCCGCTGTTTGCCGGCGCTTTCGAAGGAACCTTTGCAGACATCGACTACCTTTACGGGCGGAGTGTCGAGTACTACCGCAACGGAGCGCGCACGACGGAAACCCGGATATACCTTGTCTGGAAGCGCGCGCCGAAGCTGTACGGCTTCCTACCGCAGCCGGAACTGCTTCTTCAGATGCTGCCCAGCATCGATCCGGCGTATCAGCAGGGGGCAGAGATTGCCGGACTATTGGGCGTACCCCTGGAAGAGGGCAGGCGAAAGTCCGGAGCCGCACCCGCGCCGGTTCCCGCCACTGCGAGCGGACAGAACGCAGCGCCGAAAGCGCTAGCTTCCGGTGGCGACGAACCGCCTGCCTCACCGAGTACCGCCGGCCAGATCGGTCGCGTTACGCATGCCGAAGGGCCACTGGTCGAGATCCAGTTCGATTCCTCGCGGATGCCGTCAGTCTACAACGCCATTACGGTCACGGACCCGCTCTATAACCTGAGCGCCACCGCGACCGTTGCACAGCATCTTCCGAACGGCGTTGCGCGCTGTATCCTGCTGACGCCGGAGGTCCGCCTCGCAAACGGGCTGGAGGCGATCGACAGCGGCGGACCCGATCCTCGGAGCGCATCCACTGAGGCGCTGCTGCAATCTGTCTCCATAATCTGCCGCGACCGTGCGACGGGGCCAACGCTCTTGGAAACCGGACTGAAGGCCATCGACCTGCTCTGCCCGATTCCCTCGGGAGGCAAGGCAGGCGTCTTCGCGGAGTGGGGCGTGAGCGCGCTGGTGCTCGTCCCGGAGATGGCGCAGGTCTTGGACGCGCGGCCGGGCGGGCTGTCGCTTTTCACCTTCCTCCATCTTCAGACGGACTCGCCCCGATGGCAGGCGAGTATGGCCGAATTGCCTCTCCGATCCGGCGAGAAACAGTTCGTCTATTTTCCGGTGGAAGACCCCAACGATGCGGCGTTCCGGGCGCGGTTTACCCTGCTGGACTCCATCATCCACCTCTCCCGCCGCCTATCGAAACAGGGTCTCTACCCGCCGATCGATCCCCAGTCCTCGCGCTCCCGCCTGCTGGAGGAAGCCCGCGTCGGCGCCGATCACCTCGAAACGGCGGAGGCCGTGCGCCGGATACTGCTCCAGTACCAGGCGTTTCAGCCGACGCTCGAAGCCAGGACCCTCGACGCCCTCCCGGCCTCCGACCGGGTCTGGGTTTCCCGCGCCCGTAAGATCGAACGCTTCCTGACGCAGCCGTTCTTCGTCGCCGAGCCGTACACCGGCATACCCGGCAAGTCCGTCCCCCTCGCCGAAACCATCCGAGGCTGCAAGGCCATCCTGTCCGGCGCTTACGACGACCTGCCCGAGCAGTCCTTCTACATGATCGGCGGCATTGAAGAGGCTATATCTCGTGCTTCTACATGACACTTCAAATGTGCTGCCTCCGATGGACAACGGGATGGTGGTACAATCCCGTTAACAACGCCATGCACGTAGCGGCATTACCGATATTCCGCACGGTCAGAGGATAGCCATGCTACAACGCCGTATCGCCACGCCGAGGGAGACTTTCGACGATCCCTGGAAAAAGATTGTCCCGGCGCTCTTCGACCAGTTTCTCGCGTTCTTCGCACCGGAAGCGGCAGCCGAAATCGACTGGGAGCGCCCGCCCGAGTTTCTGGACAAGGAGCTTCGTCGAGTAGCGAAGGGACTGCACAAACGCCACATTACCGCCGACTTCCTGGTAAGGGTATGGCGAAAGGATGGCGGTGAACAGTGGGTTCTGATCCATATTGAGCTCCAGGCTCAGAAGGACGTCACATTCCCGGAGCGGATGTTCCTATACAACGTTCGCGCTTTCGACCTGTATAGGCGCCCCGTCTTCGGACTGGCGGTGTTGGCGGATAGTGACGCTGCTTGGCGACCGGATCGTTTTGGATATCAATTATGGGGCAGCGAGGCGGTTCTGCGCTATCCCATGGTGAAACTGTTGGATTACGCCGAGCGTCAGACAGAGTTAGAAGAGAGCGATAATCCGTTTGTACTCGCGGTTCTCGCCCACCTTAAGACGTTGGAGACGCGTGGAGATGCCGAGGCGCGGCTGACCTGGAAACTACGACTGGGGCGAATTCTCTTCGCTCGAAAGTGGAAACGCAAGGAGATTGAGGAGCTACTCCACTTTCTCGATTGGATCATGAGCCTTCCCGAGAAGTTGGACGACAGATTTGACGCGGAGTGGAAGGATTTGGAAAGGGAACAGACAATGGCACAGACGATGCCCCCAATCATTCGGCGCGCGGAGGCACGGGGTCAGCAGATTGGTAAGCGCGACACACTGCTTCGACTGATGCAACTTAAGTATGGTCCATTAGATGCAGGCACCCGCGCGAAGATCGACAATATAGCGGACATCGCACAACT
>JAYTEU010000150.1:0-3393 GCA_043734985.1 Chthonomonadaceae bacterium | reverse complement strand
CGAGGTCTTCGAGGCTGTCTGCCTCTCTTCCACAGAGGAAGTTACGGCGCAGGTACTTAACTCCGGCCTCCACTTTGCCCTTGGTTTGTGGACGATAGGGACGACAGAGGCGGGGAGTGAAGCCCCAGTAGCGCGCGAAGTCCAGAAAGGCCGGGTTCCAGCGGATCTCGCTATGCCAGGTTAGGGGAGGAAGCAGTGGTAACGCCGCTTCCTTACCCGGCGCGAAGGCCGGGTAACCTCGTAATGAACACGCCGTCGTGCGTCTACAGTTCATTGCACTCAGGATCGAGTCAGCCCGATGGCAAGCTCTGGGTGTGCCGGGTCGTTTATCGACGCGGCCAGCTTGGACGTGATTTCCGACCCCTGTTTGGTTGTCGCAGTTCTATCTCCTCGCTCCGCCCAAAAATTTGATAATTTTCGCCTTGACATGTAGACAAACGTACGTTTGCCGTGTTATACTTCCATTCAAGCGAATAGTGGACAAATGGCTATTTATTGAGAGGCGGTCGCGGATGGCAGGCCCACTGCGGTGGATATGTCGGGTAGGCGATTCGTTGGAGGAATGCGCATGAAGAACCAGGCGAATGGAATCGGGGATTACTCTTCCAGTCCGACGGGGCAGGGCTGTCTGTGGGTGGCGGCGGTCGGGCTGATCGGCGTGCTCGGGTTTTCGTATTTGAGCACCTACGCTGGATTTACACACGATCCGCTCGACCGAGTGGACAGCGGCATTGCGGGGCTGACGCGACCGGCGGCCGTGAAGCGATCCGCGCCGATCCATGCGCACCGGCGGGCACGGAGTCATCGCGTGGTCACTCGGAGCGAGGAGTAGTGAGCCGGTATACGATCTTCGTACGACATCTGTATTGCTTTTGGTTGGTCATGCACCATCGGTCAGATGTCGGCGATCGAGGTGACCTGACCTGGCGACGACCCGAGTAGAGCGTTCTGATGGCAGGAAAGTCCGTCTGTTGTGGGGGCGAATCCGGAGTTCCGAAAATTGCCTCGCTTCGCTTTGAACAATTGCGCGATGAGGCGGAACTAATGGGGTAACAGTCTCTTGACGGAGACACCGGATTCAAGGAGCCGATAGATGAGAACTGGGATACCCTTGCTTCAGAATGTGCGCGTTGCTTCGCCGTGCCGCGCCTCGTGGGAGGAGATGACGCCGATCGACCAGGATCGCGTACGTTTCTGCGACGGCTGCCGGAAACGCGTGTACAATCTCTCCGCGCTTTGCCAGGCCGAAGCGGAGGGCCTGCTTCTGGCGCATGAGGGCCACCTGTGCGTGCGGTACTACCGACGGCACGACGGAACGATCCTGACGACGGACTGCCCGGTAGGGCTGCGGGCGGCGCGGCAGCTTGTCTTAACGCGAACCCGCGTCTCGGCCGGTCTCTGCATGATGCTCTGCCTTGCCTTCGCGGCCTACAACGCGAGTATGCAGACGATGGGCAAGCCCGTTTCATCGGTGCAGGTGACGCCCATCTCAGCGCCGCCGGAAGTGGTTCCGACCCTCGGCACGACGACTCCACCGGTGGACTTGCATCCGTTGATGGGGTTGGTGGCGGTCAAGCCGGCTCCGGAAACCAATGCCGAGTTGGGCGATGTTATCTCTCCGGCCGGTAATGAGATGGGCGTGGAGGCCCGCCGCGTAGTGGAAGCGAGAACGGGCCGCTATATTCGCCCTGCGCTTCCGCCTGCCATTCAGGGTGAAACGGTTTTGGGCAAGCCTTACGCGCCACCGCCCAGTCGGAAATCAAGCGAACCGTAGCGCGGAAGTCGGCCCCGTCTCGCGTTCCGCCGTTTGCCGGGGCCGTTCGCTTGGGCTATTCGATGCGCTTCAGGACGGCAAATGCCAGGCCAATGCCCTCTTCCTGAGAGAGGCAGGCGCCTTCCTCCAGCGCGGTCGTGCATTCGGCTTCACCGATAAGCGCGCGAACGGCCGGCTCCTGCTCGGTCGGCGAATTGATGGCGGCCGTGCCCGACCCATCGATTCGCGCTGGCTGGCCGCGGCTGCTAGGAGGCGAAGAGCGTTGCGTCCGTACGCAAGATCGCCGGAGCGCTCGGCGACAGAGACGAGGAGACCGCAGATGTCGCACAGGGCTCTTGAGATGCCGACGCCGTCGTGAAGGAGCACGCGCAGTTCAAGCGACTCTTGCCAAGAGGTGGACGCGGGGGCATATTTGCCCGTGAACTGCGAGACTCTGGCCAGGTTGGCGAGGCAGATCGAGCATGCCCATACCTCGCCGCGCGGCCCATCACTCCAAGAACTGAATTGGCCGGTCACGTTGTACAAAGCTGAAAGGAGAACTGCCTGTCTGTAACGAATCTTCGCGTATTAGTTTTACTCACTACACTGACGGAGTGCCATGAGCGTAAAATTCGATCGTCGTGAACTGATCTTGTTGAGCGCGGCCTCGCTTGCGGTGGCCGCGCTTCCGAATGCGCAGGCCGCTCAGCCGCCGCCAAGCCGAAAGCGCGCCTTGCTGGTGGCGGTACAGGGCTATCTCCGCCCCAAGGATCCCAAGACGGCGACTGCGCTCAACACGGTTGCCGATGTCAAGCTGTTGAAGCAGGTTCTGGTGACGAAACTAGGGTTTAAGGATACGCATGTCACAGTGATTGACACCATGGCGACGACCAAGAAGGCCAGTATCGTTGCGGCGCTGAAACAGTTCTTGATGGAGTCTCAGACCGGGGATGTGCTCTATTTTCACTATTCCGGACACGGATCGCAGACCATCAACGGAGAGGATTACCTGGGATGGGATCAAACGCTGGTCCCCTCGGACTACTTGACCGGCAGCCACGCCAACGATATCCGGGACAAGGAGCTGGCGCAGATATTGAAGGTCGGATTGGAAGGTAAAACGCCGGCGGCCTTCCTGCTCAGCTTCGACTCCTGCCACTCGGGCACGGTCACGCGCGGCGGCGGGGGCGTCAATCGCAGCTACACGCGCGATACGCCTAAGATGCCGCCCGGGCGGAAGGAGGCGCTGAAGGAGAAGAGGGCGCGGAAACAGCCCGGCCTTCTGCCCGCCGAGGCGATCGCGGAGCTGAAGTTTACCGTGATCTCCGCGTGCCGAAGCTCCGAATCCGACCACGAGACGACGGACGACAGCAACAAGCCCATCGGATCGCTCTCGTACGCGCTGGCTAAGGCGATGGCGAATGCCGGCCCGAGCGCCACGTATCGCGATCTGTTCGAGCGCATCACGGATACCATGCGCGCCAAGGAGGTCGATCAGGTTCCCGTGATGGAAGGGCTGATGGATGTCGGTCTGCTCGGCGGCGGCGTCGCGCCCAGCGCGGAGTACATCGCCGTCCAGTATGACGGTCACATGGCAGAGCTTCAGGCGGGCCAGCTCATGGGACTGCTGCCGGGTTCAA
>JAYTEU010000149.1:0-7245 GCA_043734985.1 Chthonomonadaceae bacterium | reverse complement strand
TGAGGCCGGTGACAGCGCCGCAGCCCGCGCCGACCGCCGCCGTGATGAGAAAGCCGATGAGCGCCAAGGCGAGCGGCTGCGCGTGCGCGCCGCCATGAGACGCCATGTAGGACGCGGCGAGAAACGGCGCCAGCGCGGCGATGCTCCCCACGGACAGATCGATGCCGCCGGTGATAATGATGGCAGTCATGCCGACGGCGACGATGCCGATCCGCACGGACTGATCCAGCACGTTCAGCAGGTTGGAGGGCTGCCGGAACTCCGGAGTGAGGACCGCAAAAAGGAGCGTAACGACCAGCAGCGCAATATAGGCTCCCGCGTTACGCCAGAGATCTCGCATGGGCTCCTCGGATCCAGGGAATTGAACCGGACTATTCGCTTCTGATATTCGGTATCTGATGGCTTTTATCCTGCGCGACTAGGCTGAAAACAGAGTGATCCCGTTTTCGGCGTGGGAATAAATTCCTCGCCTGGTGACTACACAATGTCCGCCCCCCTGCCCGCCGGTTCCGGGTGTTGAAAACACCCGGCATCAAAGTACAAGCGTCTTCCAGACGCAAATCCAAGATTGTCGACGGCATTTCCCGTCCCACCCAGGGGTACCCGACGGTTGCTTTTTCGGGTACCCCTGGGTGCAGGTGTTTTCAACACCCGGCCAAGGCGCTGGTCGCGAATTCGCCAGCAGTATCCGATTACGGGGGAGGTGGGTGAGTGGTTGAGATTGCGCACCCTTGCGGTTTATTCTTTCCAAGGGCACAGGCAGGGTTTTTGAGAATTTGGGAAGGAATGGATCGGGGAGGCTCTTTCCACAGATTGCACAGATTTTGTGGGAAGAAGGCCGGTGGAGTTCATTCATTCATTCGCTCAGGTGGTCTTTTCGGCGATTGCGAATGAATGATGTCGTTGCGCGAGAGCCTGGGAGTTGTTTCGATTGTGCTGTAAGGCAGCGTTTTTTAGGGATGCAGGAGGAATCCATTGGGGAGCGAGGGCGGAGGCAGTGGACGGCTGGAAATGGGAATTCTCAAGAAAATAGGTGCGCTGGAAACGGCCCAAAATGCCCCATTTGGATGCGTTTTTTAGCAAAAATAGTGGCTTTTTGTATACGTAACTTGTGTTACGCAGGCGGACAACCGCAACAAGGCATTTTCGCTAAGGAAGACAGGAAGACAGGAATCAAATTCCGCACGGGCTTCCGTATTTCGTACTTACTGCAATCCTGTGAAACTCCTTTTGCATTGATTTCCTGGTTTCCTGCCTTCCTTAGCAGAAATGTCCTTGCAAAAGAGCGCCATAGGTAAGGATCATGCTATTTACCGCCGGAATAGCTCGGCTGCGTAAGTTGAGTACGTAATTTTTGGGTTCGGCGCTGATGACTCCTTCAAAACGGTATGGCCGCGCTGGATTAATTAGTTAGTGCGGCGAGGTGGGTTTTCCGGGAGGCCTCGACCTAATTAATGATTGGCTGCCGAGACGGCCGGGCCTCACCCCCGCCGCCCGCGCCCACGGCGGGGTAGCCGCCCTCTCCCTGAATTCCCTCACACCCGCAGGGAACGGCGTCGCTTACCGCCTGGCGCCGGCTTCGCGGAGGAGTTTGGCGATTTCGGTGAGGTGATTCTGCTCCGCATAGGCCAATGGGCGGGCAGCAACATAGTCCAGTTGTTGTAATGCATTTGGGTCCGCGTTATGGCGTAACAGACATCTGACTGCGGCCGCCTTTCTGCGCTCCACCGCCAAGCCGAGCGGAGTGTGCGCAAAGCGAACAAGGTTTGGGTCTGCCCCATGATCCAGAATCAATTCTACTGTAGATGCGTCATCTTGGTAAGCGATCGCAGAAAGAAGGGCGTCAGCGGTAATCCGAGCGTTGGCACAGGCGCCACGTTCAACCAGGAGCTGAACGACACCAGGATTGGAATAAAGAAGCGCATAAAAGAGCGGACCGTTGCCTTGTTCATCGGTCACGTTGACGCTCGCTCCATGTTCCAGAAGCGCACGCACGAGTTGTAGGCGCTCCTTGCGTACGGTTCTATCGGAAAAAGCGTCGTCCTTCGTCAATGGTGACGTAAGAAATACGAATAACGCGGTATCCTGCGTCGGTGGCAAGAGTCTACGCCTTCGCACTAAGTTCCAGATCGTCTCCCGAAGTGGGATGATCGCCTCATCCCGCGCATTAGCAGTAGCGCCCTGCTCCAGCGCCCTCAGTGCCGCCGGTGTATCATCCCGCTTGATCGCCGAAATGAGTTGCCGGTTCAGCCGCTCTTGCCGATCGGCCTGCCAGAGCCATACACCGGGCACGCCGACGATGACGGCCCAGAAGACGACCAGGAGGAGGATTATGCGTTGCTTGCGTTTCATGCGAGGCGATTTCCGCCTGCCGGGCCGGTTCTCCTTCTGCTCCCTATCGTTCAGAAAACTCTCGGTCTTTTTACACTCCCCCGGCCGCGAGCTGGAGAAGAAGTAGCGGCACGATTGGAATGTCTCGGAAGGGACCTTGCCTGTTTCAGCTAAATCAGCTATAATAGATGCGGACAGGTAGACAGTGCTGAAACAGACACGAAGGGACTAGACAGATGACCGCCACTGCAACGGAAGTTAAAAACCGTTTCGGGGAGTTCATGGATAAGGCGCAGCATCAGCCGGTTACCGTCGAGAAGACCGGCAGGAAATATGCGGTACTCATAGGTTTTGACGAATATCAGCGACTCCTCGCTCTTGAGGATGCCGCCTGGGCCGCTGCTGCCGACCAAGCGGCAGTCAATGGGTTCGTTGGCACGGAAGAGGCTGAAAAACTCTTGAACCGCAAATAGTCCTCCACCAGACCATGAACCTTCCCCGGTATCGGAGAAGGACAGCGAGATGAGAAAGCTCGACATATCCCGCGATGCCTACAAATTCATCGACGGTTTACAGGCGAAGCAATACCGGCAGGTGGTTCGGAAGCTCATGTCCCTGCTGGTCGATCCACAACCGCATGACGCCGCACAGCTCCGCGGGAATGACTACTGGCGCGCTGACATCGGCGAATACCGCATCATTTATAAATTTGGTGACGAGACAGTAATTGTGTACCTCGTCGGTCTAAGAAACGATGATGCAATCTACAAGCATCTTGGACGCCTTTAATAAACCGGCCTGGAGTATTTTCCAGGCCGGTTCGTTATATCCCCGCGTAGAACTAGCTGTACGGGTCGTCCCAGCCTGCGCAGACACAGGGCCGCAGGTTGCAGCAGTCACAGACGTGGCAGGGATCAAGTGGCTTCCGCACTGTTGCCTCCTCCTCCTCGGGGAATAGTTCCTCCAGCGGCCCCATCCGGCGTTAGTCCGCTTCCGGCGACGGCTGGCCGTCACGGCACATCGCGCTTGCAGCCGACGAGCTGCTGCTGGAGGGCGCTTGTCTGGGTGGCGGCTCCCGCCCATTGGCAGAGGGTCCACCACCAGATCAGCACGAGGAGCATCATTACCGCGCCGTAGCCGAGGCCCGGACCACCCTCTTTGGAGACGGGCCGGATCTTGCGGTAGTCGCCGTGGCCCGATTTGCGGCAGGCGGAGAGCAGGGAGCAGCGGAGGCAGTCTTTCGGTGGCTCTTCCACCTTGCCGTAGTCGTAGCAGTTGGTGCAAAAGGCGGTCTGGACGGAGCGCTCCTGCTCCACGATATCCATCGCCTGCCGTGTGACCAGCCGCAGACTCAGGTCTTTGCCCGCGCCCTGCCATTCGAACGCCTCCTCGGCCTGGTACTGCTTGCGGTACCGCACGGCAAGCTCCGCCGAGTGCGTCCCGTCCTTGCAGGGCTTGACACCGAGCAGATCCTCTTCCTCGATATAGAGCCGTCCCGGCTCTCCAACCTTGTCGATCTCGTACTTCATGGCTTACTCCAACAACTATGCGTCCTCATCATCTGCGACTTATCTGCCCGCCAGAACGTTGCTGTAATAGACCTCTGCGGGTTTGAGCATGGGCTTGGCGGATCGCGCGAAGAGCGCATTTTGGACGCCGGCCGAAACGGTGCGCAGCGCTCCGGCGAGCGGATTTCCGGCCCGGCGCGGAGCGGAGTGCGCGGGTTCGAGCTGGCGGGTACGCTCTTCCAGCGTGGATATCGTACGCACCATCTCGCCGAGCAGACGGTCGCAGCCGTCAAGGTACTCGGTTACGCGGGACAGCTCCTCGCGTAGGACGTTGTGCTGATAGAGCAGCGCGTTGAACTGGGAGATCGGAACGCTCTGCATGGGCGATACGGCCGATGGCGCCAGAACTGCAGTGGCCTCCTCTACGAATGGCAACATGGACGCCTGCGGCTCCTCGACAGTCTCGGCCTGGTAGCGCGGGGCCTCTTCGCGGACCTTGGAGGATTCCGGCATTTCCGGGACTGCAGCAGTGAGACACGGCGCGGCGAAATAGGCGCGGAGCTGCTCTATCGCGTCTGTGGCGAGCACCGTCGTCTTGCGCACTCCCGTTCGGGTCTGCCTGAACTCGACGAGCGTGGGAACGGCACTATCCAGCAGGGTCCTGCGCAGCCGGGTTTCGGAAACGACCAATTCGGCGGCGGCATCGGGTATGCTCAGGTTCATTCCATCCTCCTTCGGAGAGCGCGTTCCTCTCCCCGGGTTTCTATCGCGAATTGCCAAAATAGTGTACGAATGTATACATACCTAGAATATCACACGACCGGTACATTTGTCTAGTAGTTTTGGAACGAATCTCGATTATTTTTTCGAGCGCCTTCCGGACTTTGAAAGCGTGTGAAAGGGGTTCCGTTTCGATGAAAGGCACCAACCTGCGGCTGTTCACGGCGGATTTCTGGGTGACCTTCTGGCGTCACACCACGGAGAACGCGCTGCAGTCCCTGCTGCAAGTCGTGGCGATTCTGTTCGCTTATTTTCTGCTGAGCGTACTGATCAATCGGATCATCGACGGCGTGCTGGCTCGCCTGATGCTGCGCGAGAAGGAGCTGGGGCTAACACCGGAGCGGGCCGGCCGGCTTCAAACGATGCAGAGCCTCTGCAAGAGCGTCATAAGCTACGTGCTGGTCTTCGTCTTTGGAGTGACGCTACTTAAGGCGCTCGGCTTCGATATCATGCCGTTTATCACCACGGCGAGCGTGATCGGCCTTGCAGTCGGTTTCGGATCGCAGAAGCTGGTAAAGGATGTTATCTCCGGCTTCTTCATCGTCGTCGACGATCTCTACATCGTGGGCGAGACTGTGACCATCGGGGGCACAACCGGCCGCGTCCTGGAGATGGGGATGCGCGTGACGCGTCTAGTCGATTCCACGGGCAAACTTGTGATATTATCGAATGGGGATATCGGCACGATCGTCAATCTTTCGCGCTTTCCGGTCGAGGAGTTCGTGGAGATCGCGGTGGGCGCCGCTGCCGACTTGAACAAGGCGATCCAGGCCATCAACGAAACGGGCGCCTCACTGTTCGCGGAAGAGGGCCACCACCTGAAGGCGCCGCCGCATGCGCTCGGCGTAAGCGCGATCACCGCCGCCTCCGTAACCCTCCGTGTCTCCGTCGTAAGCGACCCGCGAGAGCTACCCATCGAGCAGATGCGCCTTCGAGCCGCCCTCCGAGAGGCGCTGGCGAAGGCGGATGTCCCGCTAGCGTAGCGAAGGTGGAGACCGTGGGATTGTCCGAGAGACCCCGGACCCTTTCGGGGAAATCCTCGGCGCTCGAAAACAAAATGTCCACCTTCGTGGACTGAATACAGAGTCCGCGCAGGCCGGGCGCCCTTTGGGCAATTTTGTAATCACCAGGCGAGGATTTAAGATCGATGACCGAATCACCCGAGCAGCTCTTAGAGGAGGCCCAGCGCCTGACGGACGAAGTGAGCGCGTTATGGAACGCCGGGGCTTATCCGCGGACGGAGGCGGTCTGCGCGCGGGCGCTCGACCTCACCCGGAAGGCTGTCGGAAATAGGGGCCGGCACGTGGCGGAGCGCCTGTACAACCTCGCTTCGCTCTACCACCTCCAGCGGCGATTCGAGGATGCCAAACCGCTCTATAAGGAAGCCATCCAAATCCACAAAGCCCAGTCCAAGATTGACGATGCGTCACTGGCCTTCTGTTATGCCTGGCTGGCCAAGACCTGCTTCGAAGCCTGGCGCGACGATCCCGGCATCGATGGAGAGAACGAGGGTCAGTCGTTCGGCGAGGCCGAGTCCTGCTATCGCAAGGCGCTCCAGGTCATGGAGCGCGCGGGCCGGGCCGAGTCCCCGGAGTATTCCGGCGCGCTGGTACAGCTCGGCTTTCTCTACTACTACTGCGACCGCGCTGCGGAGGCGGAGCCGTTGTTCCTGGAGGCTCTCCGCCTTCGGGAAGCGGTTTTCGGCCCGGATCACCTTGAGACCGCGGAGCCGATCGGACGGCTTGCCATCCTCTACCGGCAGGATGAGCGCTCGGAAACCGATCCTGAGCCGTTCATGCGAAGCGCGCTCGCGATCCGGCGGAAGCACCTGGATACTGCCGATCCTGAGGTCTGGGAGTGGATCTACCGGTTGGCGGAATTCTGCGCGGGCTCGGATAACGAGGACGAAGCGGAGATTTTGTTCAACGAGCTGGGCGACCTGCTTCTGGACGAGTCGTATCCGCTTCACGAGGAGGTCGATTGGATCGTGACGGGATATCTCGACACTCTGGTCGAATCGGATCAGCTTACTAAGGCGGCCAAGGTGGAGGCGCGCTGGTGTAAGGAGCCTACGAATGTGCGGCTCAAGCGACAGGAGCTGCGCCGCCGCGAGGAGATGCTGGGGCCAGATCACCCGCGCGTTGCCGATAGCCTCTGCGAGCTCGCGGATGACCTGCGATTTGAAGTGATATACGACGAGGCGCTGGCCCTCTACCGCCGCGCGCTCCTGATCCTGGAATGCGCGGAGAGTGGCGATTCGCCCGTTCTGCTCCCGATCCTTAATGGCATGGCCCTGGTACTCCGCGCCCAGGAGGACTGGGCAGCAGCCGGCGCAATTTTGGAACGCGCCTGCGCGATCCCAGTCGCGCCCACCGTATTCGCGGACTCTCTCCAGCATGCCCGCGCGATCGAGCAGCTCGCCTGGGTCCGCGCCACGGATGAGGATGGCGCGGAGGCGGATAGACTTTTCAAGTCCGCCCTGTCCCTTGTCGAGGCGCTCGTTCCCTTCGATTATCGAGAATCCGCGGAGATGCACTACCGGTTTTCGATCTACCTCTTTAACGCGGGCCGTTTCGCCGAGGCGGAGAAGAGTATCGTGACCGCCCTGCGAGCCGCGGACAAGGCG
>JAYTEU010000148.1:0-3011 GCA_043734985.1 Chthonomonadaceae bacterium | reverse complement strand
CTGATCCGCTCCTGCTACACGGACAGCCATGCGCACGGCTCGGCCCTCGTGGCGATGAACACGGGCAGCATCTTCATCGGGCGGCCCTCGCTCGGCAGTTGGGCAACGTATGGCCTCGGCACCATGAACCAGAACCTGCCGGGCTATGTGGTGATTATGGACAAACGCGGCGGACCGATCAGCGGCGAGCCGAACTGGTCCAGCGGCTTTATGCCCGCCACCTACCAGGGTACGCTCTTCCGGCCCGTCGGCGATCCCGTCCTGGATCTGCACGGCTCGCTTGCGCCGGAGCAGCAGCGGCGGGAGTTGGACCTACTGGCACGCATCAACCAGCAGCACCTGGACCAGCGGCCCGGCGGGAGCGAGCTGGCGGCCCGCATTCAGAGCTACGAGCTGGCCTACCGGATGCAGTCAGAGGTGCCGCAGGCCGTTGACCTGGCGCAGGAGGATGCGGCGACCCTGGATATGTACGGCGTGAACGGCGCGATGACGGGCGAGTTCGGGCGGAACTGCCTGATCGCCCGGCGGCTCGTAGAGCGCGGCGTCCGATTTGTTCAGCTCTACAGCGGCGGCGGGCACCTGGAGGAGACCTGGGACGCGCACGAGAGCATCGAGAAGAACCACGGCCGCCACGCAATGGAGGTCGATCAGCCGATCGCGGCGCTTCTGACGGACCTTGAGCGGCGCGGCCTGCTCGACAGCACACTTATTCTGTGGGGCGGCGAGTTTGGGCGGCTGCCGATCTCCGAGGGCCAGGGCGCGCCGGGCCGTAACCACAACCCCTACGGCTTTACGATGTGGCTGGCCGGAGCGGGCGTCAAGGGCGGCATCTCCCACGGCGAAACGGACGAGTTCGGCTTCGCGGCCACAGTGGACCGCGTCCACCTCCACGACATCCACGCGACCCTGCTGCACCTGATGGGCATGGACCACAAGATGCTGACCTACTTCCACCAGGGCCGCGACGAGCGCCTGACCGACGTCTACGGTAATGTGATCAAGCAGGTGCTGGCATGAATTTGTATGACCATTTGGAGGTCGCTCAGGCTTGGACGAGAGTCTCCCCGTCGCGATACCACACTTTGCCCGCACTCGAATTGAGATGGACTCCGCCGACCCAATCGTCGATTCCGTTCAACTCAACGAAGTTGATCGACCCGTCAAGTGCTTTCGCCCCGAACTCCGTAAGCTCGACACTGGTATCACCCATCTGAATCTTAGATCCTGTCATTGTGAGAAATGGATGCGGGAGTTTCGGATCGGCAAGACGCCGAAGACGGTCGAAGAGATAGAAGTCGTCAGCCCAATCGGGAAAGCCCATGGAGTAACCCATCGTGTGCCCGATCACCCCTCCCACTCCCGGCCCTTCGTCATTCGTGCGCCTGAGCAGCTCCTCTTCAAACCGGTTCAAGCCGGTCCGAATGTCCGGATAGTGGTACAGGAGACTTCTCAGGCATACCCGCAAAAACCGGAGATTATCCTGCGGCTCCGAGACGAAGGCAACCAGCTCTTCAGGACCGGGCGACGTAACCGCTTCCCATGCCGCTTCGATCTCGGCGATACCCTTCGGACTTAGCGCGGTCGCAGGTGGATGTGCCTTCAATTGTGCGCGATCCAAACAGCCAATCTCGACGTATCCGCGCCATTTGAGCGCTTCGTGGTCGAACTGAATAACGTGAAGCCGGGTAGGATCGATGTTTACGGCGCGAAAAAACTGGACCATCCAGGCCAATAAAATTTGCTCGGCCGTTGAAGTGCCTACCCACAAGACTATTCGCTTTGCATCCCTGAGGCTCTCAATGCCAATGGCCAGGTCGCTGGAACTGATGAACGCTAAATCGCGGTCAGCCTCAGGATTGAGAGTCAACCAGTATTGATCGCGCACGTGGAACCACTCTTCCAGCGATTGCACTCGCGGTAGTGGTCCATTGGAGAGTTTGTCCCAATTGGTCAGGCATTGGCCAGCTTTTAGTTTCTTGACACGCTCTATCGAACGAGGAGAAGTCGGGCCAGGTGCAATATGAATATCGTTCGACATCGATTGAATCCGCGAATTGTGCATGTTACTCACACGCTAATTGTTGAACACTATTCAGCGAGTCAATTTCAGGTGTAGGGAGCGCACAAGCTCTCCAGTTGGCCAACGCGCGATGTAACCGATTATTCGGTTTAGCCATCTAAGAATGTGTGCAGAAAGCGCCCCCCAGCCCCAATTCTGGGGAAGAAGTTGTGCGATATGCTGGCCAGTCCCCCCGGAATCGGGGGCCAGGTGGCGTATTCCGCGCATTTTGCACACTCTTTAACCATTATCGATTCAATGGTAAGCGCAAGAGGAGCATGGAATGGTGCTACGACGATTGGATAAGAGCCGCCTGCCGGCGCTATGCGCGTTTGCGGCTACGGCTGCCGCCTCGGCGGGAGTCGCGATCCCCGGCATCAGGGCGGAAACGAGTTCCGATATAATGACAGCCGCGCAGGTGGTTAAACTGCTGGATGGATTTGTACAGAGGCGATTCCTGGAGGATAACGGCAAGTTCGGCCTAATGCGGCTGCCGCCGCCTGTGTCCGGGCACGATACCGTCCAGTATAAACTCCATGCTCAGGATAGCGGCGAAAAAGAGGTCATCCGTGCGGTGAACGCTTCCGAATACGAGTACCTCGTGGAGTTCCTGCATTGCAAGCATGTGCCTGGCCGCAAGCAAGATCCGCCGGCGGAACCTGAGAAGGAGGGCGTGAAGTCGATCACTCTGGTGGCGGCGAAATCCGCTTCGACGCCCTTCGCTCCCTACTCATTCCCGAAGGAACGAAAGCAGTTTCGCACTGACACCGAGGAGCCGATATTGAAGCAGGCCGGCAGCATTTTCGGGCGCCTGGCGAAGGGCGCTGCCGTGGATACGACGGTGGGAACCTGGCAGGTATCGTTCCGTCCGGTCCGCGCCTCGAAACAGTCGTGCCTCAACTGCCACGCGGGAGCGAGAATGGGCGACACACTGGGCGTGATGGCCTACGCG
>JAYTEU010000147.1:0-5808 GCA_043734985.1 Chthonomonadaceae bacterium | reverse complement strand
CAGCACCTCGTTGAACTGTTCGTCAACCATTAATTCAGACCCCTGTACCGTCATTGCGGCCGTACCCGCTGTTGATTTGCTATTGTCAATCGCAGATTGCATGCAGATATCCAGGAGGATAGGTTGCACCTTTTCGCTTTGTGTCTTATCTATCTTTTTCCCACACCCTTACCGGCGCAGGCGGCGCAGGGACTTACCGTGGATGATGCCGTGAAACTTTCGGTCGAGCATAGCCAACGGCTGTCCGCTGCCGTCCGAGACACCTTCGCCGCACAGGCCGGGGTGCATTCAGCGCGGGCACTCGCCGATCCTAGTATTCTCTTCGTTCCGGGAATTACCAGTCTGTCCGGTTCAGGAGAAGAGCTGCTCATTTCACAGCCCCTGGAACTAAACGGGATCCGATCGGCTCGGGCCGGCATTGCGAGCGCACGGCTTCAGCAGACCCAGGGGCAGGCGCTCATCGAACTGCGCCAGTTAGTCTTCGCTACGCGGTCGGCCTATTACGAATTGGTTCGCGCCCGCGAGCACCTCACCCTTGCCCGCTCGCTGCTGGCCGCTGCGGAGGAGTTCGAGCGCATCACAAAACGGCAGGTCGAACTCGGGTCTCGCCCCGGCATAGATCAGACTCAAACCGAGATCGAAGCGCTGCGTTCACGCCAGCAAGTTTCACTTAACGAGGGACAGGTCAATGCCGCGCAAGCCGTCTTGAACACGCAGATGGGACGCGATCCTGCCACGCCTGTTGGTATTCTCGCCGCTTTTCCGGGCTCCGTCGAGCCCATCGACCGAACAGCCGCTGCGCAAACGGATCAGACCGCACGCCCGGAAGTCGCCGTGGAACAGGCAAAGGGCGAAGAGTTACGGCAGGAGGCGCGCTTCGCTCGCGCGCAGGGACGTCCCGATCTTGCGCCACAATTCCGAGCGGGCAGTGTCACCAGGCGATTTAGCGATTACGGGGTTGGCCTTTCCGTATCCCTTCCCTTGTTCGATTTCGGAGGACGAAAGAACCGCGTGCGGCAGGCGGAAGAGGCGGAACGCGCTCAGCGCGATCGTACGGAAGCTGCCCGCAGCCAGGTGCGCCAGGAGGCCGAACAGGCTCGTGCCCATCTGCAAGCGGCGGCAGCGGCGCTGCAAGCCTACGACCAGGGACTACTGGCAAAATCGGAAACACTGCTCGAAGCCAGCCGAAAAGGGTTTGAGTTGGGCCAGACCAGCGCGGTGGCGCTGCTTGAGGCCCAGCGGACTTACCGAACCGTACAGACAGAGCATATCAACGCGCAGGTGAATTACGCCCTGGCCCGCGCGGAGTGGGAGCGCGCTGCCGTCAGCATACCGCAGGCGCTTATCCGCGCCTTTGAAGACAAGAGGCCCAAACTTAAGTGAACACATCCACAGAACACCCTAAATCCGGAATATCGGTTCCGCTCGCATTGATAGGACTTGTCATTGTCGGCGGCACGGCCTATTGGCTTGGACAAAGCCGCTCGGCCGCTCCCCTTGCTGCTGCGCCGGCCGCTTCTCCTGTGGCCAGGAGTGCGAACAATCTAAGGACGGTGAAGTTTGAGGAAGAGACCCTTCAGCTTGCGAAACTTGAAATAGGCGTTGCGGAGCCAATCGCGCTAGCCTCGCACCTCACCGCGACAGGCCAAGTTGAGCCAAATGCCGCCGGGCAGGTCACCGTCACAGCGCGTGTAGAGGGCAAACTGATCAAACTGCTGGCAAACGTCGGCGACACGGTACGGCAGAGCCAGACGGTCGCGCTAATTGAGAGCGAAAAACTCCATGAATCCCAGCTTGCCTACAGCCTCTCGTTGAAACGCCTCGGCAATGCGCGCGACACGCTTAACCGGCGGCGTAAATTGGCAGCATTGGGCGAGTACGGCAGGCCCAAGGTAGAGGAGGCGCGGACCTTCGTCGTTCAGACTCAGGGCGCGATTCAAAAGGCGCAGAGCGACCTGACCGCCTCGCAATCGATCGTGGTGGAAGCCCAGAGCGCTATCCGCGCGCTCCAGGCGGCGCACGCTCAGGCGGAGGCGCACGTCAGAGTCCAGCAGACACGCCTCAACCGCGCCGAGGCGCTCCTTAAGGAGCAACTGGTTGCTCGTCAGGAGTGGGAGCAAGTACAGGCAAGCGTTCAGCAGGCGCAAAGTGACGTAGACGTTGCGAGCGCAAAGGTTGCACAGGGCGAAGCCACGCTGGATACCGCGCGGTCTCAAGTAGAGGGCGCGCAATCGGCACTGGCAACGGCGCGGAGGCAAAACACGGTCGCGCAGCAGACGCGCGACCGTGCCGAGCGGGTCTACAAAGGCGGGTACCTGAGCAGCAAGGAGATCGACGAAGCCGAGTCCGCGTTCCAGCAGGCTAAAATCAGCGCGGAAGCGGCGCTCGACGACATCAAGCTCATCGGCGGTACACCAGGCGACCTACATACAGTACCTATCACGGCGCCCATCGGCGGGAGGATAACGGAACGATTGACGTCTCTGGGTGAAACCGTACAGGCAGGAAAACCCCTGATGGCCATCCTGAATTCGCAGACGGTTTGGGTGCAGTTGAATGTTTACCAAAAAGATTTGCCTTCGCTGCGGGGCGGGCAGGCAGTTGCATTCAGTTCCGAAGCCACGGCAGGACAAACCTTCCGAGGAGTGGTGTCCAGCATTGGAGAAAGCGCCGACGAGACAACTCGCTCCGTCAAAGTCCGCTGCATTGTTCAGAACCCGAACGGCAGGTTAAAGCCTGGTATCTTCGTGACCGGAAGCATTCAAGGGTCGCCGCGCGGACAGACTCTGGCCGTGCCGAAAGATGCCGTTCAATATATAGATAACAAGCCCGTCGTCTATGTACCCACAGGTAATCATGGCGAGTTCAAGGCGCTGCCCGTTCAGATCGGGCAGAAGCACGATTCCGTCATCGAAATTACCGGCGGAATGAAGCCTGGTGACCGCGTGGTGACCAAAAACGCCTTCCTGGTCAAATCCCAGGCCATGAAGGCCGAACTGGGCGAGGAGTAGAGATGATCCAGGCTATACTACGCTTCTCCATTCAACAGCGTGTCTTCGTCGTCATCGCCGCTCTGTTGCTCATTGGCATTGGCATCTACAATGCCACGCTTCTCCCTATCGACGCTGTTCCGGATGTTACTAACAAGCAGGTGCAGATCAACACGGTTGCGCCCGCGCTTGGCCCAGAGGAGGTTGAGCGACAGATCACGTTTCCGCTTGAGCTAGCGTTGGCGGGATTGCCGCACCTTCAGGAGACGCGCTCTATCTCGCAGTTCGGCCTGTCACAGGTTACTGTGGTCTTCGATGACGACGTCGACCTCTACTTCGCCCGTCAACTGGTGAACCAGCGATTGCAGGAAGCAAAAGAAGCGCTTCCCAAAGACGTGCGCGCGGAGATGGGGCCGGTCAGCACGGGGCTGGGCGAAATCTATTATATCCGCCTTGAAGGAGAAAAATACTCCCTGATGGAGCGGCGCACCATGATGGACTGGATCGTGCGCCCGCAACTGCTCTCCGTTCCGGGACTGGCGGAGGTAAACACCTGGGGCGGCATGGCGCGCCAGATTCAGGTTGCAATCGATCCACAAAAACTGCGCGCCTACGGACTGTCCGTTCCAACCGTTCTGCGCGCCGTCGGCGCGAATAACCAAAACGTGGGCGGCGCCTATCTGTCGCGCGGAGCGGAACAGCAGCTTGTCAGGACCGTTGGAGTTATTCACGACAATGAAGACATTCGCAATATCGTGGTCGGCGCGCATGGGGGCGTCCCGATCACCGTCCGTCAGATCGCGACCGTGTCGGATTCGGCGGTCGTGCGGCAGGGAGCCATGTCTCAGGATGGCGAAGGCGAGCAGGTCTACGCCATCACCATGCTGCTGATTGGCGAGAACGGGCGCGTTGTGGTCGAGCGAGTGAAAGACCGAATAACGCAGATACAGAAATCCCTGCCGGAAGGGACGCATCTGGTCGGATTCCTGGATCGCGCGGAACTCATCAACCGCACCCTTAAAACCGCGGCGACAAACCTCATGGAGGGCGGTATTCTCGTCATTATCGTCCTCTTCGCGTTTCTCCTGCAGCTCCGTGCCGGCCTGATTGTCAGCAGCGTGATCCCGCTCTCTATGCTAATCGCGATCATCGGCATGCGCTGCTTCGGCGTCTCGGCGAACCTGATGAGTCTGGGCGCGATAGACTTCGGAATCGTCGTGGACGGCGCGGTTATCATTGTGGAGAACTGTGTCCGTCAACTGGCCGATAGGCGGCACGAGCACGGAAGGGAGCTGACCGAAAAGGAGCGGCTCGAAGTCCTCTATGAGGGAACCGTGCAGGTGCTCAAGCCCGGTATCTCCGGCGTTATCATCATCCTCGCGGCCTACGTTCCCATCCTGACCCTGACCGGGCTAGAGGGCAAGACTTTCCGTCCGATGGGACTGACGGTCATCTTCGCCCTCGTCGGCGCCCTTCTTCTCTCATTCACGCTGGTCCCGGCGCTTTGTGCCTTCTTTTTGCGGGTCAAAACGGAGCGTGAAAATCCGGTTGTCCACTGGCTTTCGCGCCTCTACCGTCCGGCGCTGGAACACAGTCTGCGATTTCGCTTTGTCACGGTCGGCGCGGCTATCGTGTTTCTCGGGTTCTGCCTGTTCGTGGCTTCTCGACTTGGCAGCGAGTTTATGCCACAGTTGGACGAAGGCGCCTATGCCATCGAGGCAATCTATGCCCCCAGTATCTCGCTGGAGCAGGTTGTCGAGCGCGCCGGGGTTGCGGAAAAGGTGATCCGGGACAAGTTCCCCGACGAAGTGAAGAACGTGGTCACGCGCATAGGCAGGCCGGAGGTTGCGACCGACCCGATGCTTGTCAATCAGACCGACGTTCTCATCGACCTCTACCCGCCGGAGCGGTGGAAGAAAACGCATACAAAGGCGGAATTGACAAAGATGATGTCGGAGGAGCTAGACAAAGTTCCCGGCCTGGCGACCAGTTTCTCGCAGCCGATCGAAATGCGGATGAGCGAGCTTATCCAGGGCGTTGGCGTTCGAGCCAACCTGGGCATAAAGCTATTTGGCCCCGACCCGGAGGTTCTCGCACGGGAGGCCAATCGCATCTCCCGAATTGCGGGCAGCGTTCCCGGCGCGGCCGATGTGCGCGCGGAAACGACGCAGGGACTGCCGCAGTTGCAGATCGTGATTCTCCGCGACAAGATCGCGCGCTACGGTATCAATGTCTCCGACGTGAACGAAGTCATTGAGGCGGCGGTCGGCGGTAAGGTGGTAACCACGGTCAGCGACGGCGCGACGCGGGTGGATGTCTCGGTCCGAATGCCGCAGTCGTTTCGCGATGATCCCGACAAGATCGGAAACATCCTCATTCCGGCGTTGGACGGCAAACAGGTTCCCCTCTCGGAACTCGCCAATATTCAGAGCATGGAAGGCCCGGTACAGATAAGCCGCGAGAATGGGCAGCGCCGAATCGTCATTCAGGCTAACGTTCGCGAACGCGACCTTGGCAGTTTTACCGAGGAAGTGAAACGACGGCTGGACCGGGAATACAAGCTGCCTACGGGCTACCGCATCGAGTTCGGCGGAACCTATGAGCAGCTTCAGTCAGGCCGAGCGCGGCTGGCCATTGCGACGCCTCTCACGTTCGCGCTCATCTTCCTGCTTCTGTTCACCACTTTCGGCAGTCTCAAGCAGGCGGCGCTGGTCTTCACGGGAATACCGTTCGCTGTAACGGGCGGAATTCTCGCTCTGACGCTGCGCGGAATGCCCTTCTCCATCTCAGCGGGCATTGGCTTCATCGCGCTGGCAGG
>JAYTEU010000146.1:0-12202 GCA_043734985.1 Chthonomonadaceae bacterium | reverse complement strand
ACCCAGCGCGTGACGGATCAGAATCCCGAAGAGAAGTACCAGGCGCTGGAGCGATTTGGCCGTGACCTTACGGAGGCTGCCCGAAAGCAGAAGCTCGACCCGGTCATTGGGCGCGATGAGGAGATCCGGCGCGTGGTCCAGGTGCTTTCGCGCAGGTCCAAGAACAATCCCGTGCTTATCGGAGAGCCGGGGGTCGGCAAGACGGCGATTGTCGAGGGTCTGGCGCAGCGTATCGTCGAAGGCGACGTACCGGAGAGCCTGAAGGAGAAGCGGGTCGTCTCCCTCGATCTCGGCGCCCTGATTGCGGGGGCCAAGTACAGGGGCGAATTCGAGGACCGCTTGAAGGCGGTTCTGAAGGATATCAGCGACGCCGAAGGCCAGGTGATCCTGTTTATCGACGAGATGCACACTATTGTCGGAGCGGGCGCTGCAGAGGGCGCCATGGATGCCTCCAATATGCTCAAGCCGATGCTGGCGCGCGGCGAACTGCGGTGCGTGGGCGCGACGACGCTCGACGAATACCGGAAACATATCGAAAAGGATGCCGCGCTGGAGCGGCGCTTCCAGCCGGTGTTTGTCGGTGAGCCAAGCGTGGAAGATACGATTGGAATTCTGCGCGGCCTGAAAGAGCGGTACGAAGTCCATCACGGTATCCGGATAACCGACAGCGCTCTGGTGGCGGCGGCCGTGCTTTCCAATCGTTACATCACCGACCGGTTCCTGCCGGACAAAGCGATCGACCTCATGGACGAAGCGGCGTCTCGCCTGCGCATCGAGATCGACAGCATGCCGGCCGAGATCGACGCCGTCCTGCGCCGGATTCGGCAGCTTGAGATTGAGCGCGTTGCCCTTAAGAAGGAGACGGACTCCGCGAGCAAGGATCGCCTGGAGAAGCTCGAGCATGAACTGAGCGAGCTGAAAGAGGAGTCGAGCCAGCTTCGCACCCGATGGGAGAACGAAAAACGCGTCATCGAGAAGCTGGGCAAGACTAAGCAGGAGATCGAACAGACACGCCTGAACGCGGAGGCTGCAGAGCGCGCGGGCGACCTGGCCAAAGCCTCCGAGCTCCGGTACGGAACCCTGCACACGCTCAATCGTCGGTTGGAAGCCGAGCAGAAGGAGTTGGAGACAACACAGGGCGGCGGAAAAGCCATGCTCCAGGAAGAAGTCACGGCGGACGATATCGCCGAAGTAGTCGGGAAGTGGACCGGCATTCCTGTCAGCAGACTGCTCGAAGGCGAGATGCAAAAGCTTCTCAGGATGGAGGAGCAGTTGCACAATCGAGTTGTTGGTCAGGATGAAGCCGTGCTAGCCGTGTCGAACGCCGTGCGCCGGTCGCGATCCGGCCTGTCCGACCCAACCCGCCCCATCGGTTCGTTTATCTTCTTGGGCCCGACGGGAGTCGGCAAGACGGAACTGGCACGAGCGCTAGCGGAGTTCCTATTCGATGACGAGCGCGCTATGATCCGTATCGACATGAGCGAGTACATGGAGAAGCATGCGGTGTCGCGACTGATCGGCGCGCCGCCAGGGTACGTCGGGTACGAGGAGGGCGGACAGCTTACGGAGGCAGTAAGAAGACGGCCCTACAGCGTGATCCTGTTCGACGAGATCGAAAAGGCGCACCACGACGTATTTAACATCCTACTACAACTACTGGACGACGGACGGCTTACGGACGGCCAGGGCCGCACCGTAGACTTTCGCAATACGGTCGTGATAATGACGAGCAATATCGGCAGTCACGCCATACAAGAGCTTGCACTCACGGACCGTGAGGAGATGCGCCGCCAGGTGATGGAGGCCGTGCAGTCGCACTTCCGGCCGGAGTTCCTAAACCGTGTGGACGAGCTGATCCTGTTTCAAAGCCTGTCCGTCGAGCAGATCAAGCACATCGTCGATATCCAGCTTGAACTGCTGCGGAAGCGGCTGGCGGAGCGGAAATTGACCCTGACGCTGACGGACGCGGCAAAAGCCGCCATTGCAGTCGCCGGGTACGATCCGGTGTACGGTGCGCGTCCGCTGAAGCGCGCAATCCAGAAACTGGTGCAGGACCCGCTTGCGCAGCAGATTCTCGCCGGCTCATTCCGGGAAGGCGACCAGATCGTGGTGGATGCGAATGCCGAAGGAAAGCTGGAGTTTAATCCGGCGGAGGTGGTGGCTTCGGCGTGAAAGGCTGGGCGAGTGAGAATGTGAGCGGGTGAAATTATGCGCGTAGCTGCCGACGGTCGAATCCGTATGCTCAGAGCGCATTTTGAGGCGGGGTTTACTTCGGTCCTGCCGGTGCTTTGCTGCCGGCACGACCACTCTTGCTTTGGCGGAATGACTCAAACAGACAGATGATTTGCTGTCTGGTATAATGAACCGGTTTCGTCAGATCTCTCCCGAGCGACCGCATGCGCCGTACCCAACGACCCTGGCCGACAGTAGTACGCGCTTATTGTCGGCCGATAATCGCTGGAGAACCCGCCGGGGCTTATCGACCGTTTCACTCCGCGCCAATATCAGTGTGAATCAATTGCCGGGCCATCAAGGCTGCCGGCAGCTCATCGAGGAGACACCATGGTTCGATCCCTAACTACCGCTTTTCCAATTCTCGGCGCGCTGATCGTCGGCGCCACATGCGCCCTAGGAGGTACTGCTCCCATGTCCGAACTCGTTTCCAATAAGGCAGCCGCCTCCCATACTCTGGTGTATATCGGCTCGTATACGCAGAAGGAAAAGACCGGCATCACACTGCTCGATCTGAACCTGAAGACCGGCGAACTAACGAAGAAACAGGTCGTATCGGACGGCGCGAATCCGACTTACCTGGTTCTTTCGCCCGACCACAAGCACCTATATGCCTGCAATGAGGTCGGGAACTTCAACGGCGAAAAGGCCGGCGCCGTCAGCGCTTTTGCTATCAATCCCAAGACCGGGGCGCTAAAGCTGCTCAACCAGCAGTCGACGCGCGGCGACGGCCCCTGCCACATCGAGGTCGATAAGCAGAACAAGATCGTTCTTGTAGCCAACTATGGCGGGGGCAGCTTTGCTACGTTCCCCGTACTCGCGGACGGTAAACTTGGCCCCGCCAAGTCCTTCGTGCAGGATGAAGGAAATAGCGTCGATCCCGCTCGTCAGGAGGGCCCGCACGGCCACTGCTTCACGCTGGATGCCGCCAACCGCTTCGCTTTCGCCTGCGATCTCGGCTTGGACAAGGTATTTGTTTACAAGGTAAACGCCGCCGACGGGTCAGTCGAGGCAAACGACCCGCCCTTTGCGACTCTGCCCTCTGGTTCCGGGCCGCGCCATATCGCGTTTACACCGAACAATCACTTCGCCTATATCTGCAACGAGATGCTGTCCACGGTGACCGCGTTTTCCTATGATGCCGCGCATGGCAAGTTAACTTCCCTTAACACGATCTCGACGCTTCCAGCAGGCGGACACCCCGGCAACTCTACGGCTGAGATCCAGACTTCCGACGACGGAAGGTTCGTCTACGTCTCGAACAGAGGCCACAATAGCATCGCCATCTTCGCCATCGATCCCAAAACCGGCCACCTGAAGCCGGTCGGACACCAGCCGACCGAAGGCAGGACGCCCCGCTGTTTCAAATTGGACCCTTCCGGCACGTTCATGCTCGCCGCGAACCAGGACACGGACAACGTGGTTTCCTTCCGCGTAGATCGCAAGACCGGCAAGTTCACGCCGACCGGGCACAGCGTTCGCGTCTCCATGCCGGTATGTATCCAGTACATGGAATCACACGAATAACGATCTGCGGCAGACGTAACAACTCTTGCGCCTTTGTCTGAACTCGGATTTGACTGATCAAATGATGGACTATGATTGTGGAGAGGCGCACGGTCGCGTCAGCAATCATGTTAATCCGACCAATCCAATAAATCCGAGTTCGGACAATCACTTGATCGTCGCGGACATACATTTGCGTCGGCAATCATAGCCCCTCATTTAATCCGATAAATCAAAGTTCAGACGGTGAATCTGCTCGTTGCTGACGAAGAACTTCGAGAAACGCGGTGAGGGCAGCGGACAGGAATTTGTCCCGCCTATGGATAGCGGTGATTCGGCGCTGCGCTTTGGGCACGTCGGCGAGCGTGAGTGCGATCAGTCTGCCGGCGCGGACCTCGGATTCGACGGTTACAAGCGGAAGCAGCGAAATGCCGAGGCGTGCCTCGATCATTTTCTTGATGGCCTCTACGTTGTCCAGCTCCATGGTCACGCGCTCTTCCACTCCAGCCGACGACAACAGGCGATCGACGTAGGTCCGGAGATTCGTGCCTTCTTCCATCAGTATCAGCGGGCTGCCTGCCAGCTCTGCAGCTTTCACTGTACGGCGGCCATCTGCCGCCAGCGAGTGCTCCGGATAGACAACTACGCCCGTCGCATAGTCGGCTAGAGGAATTTCGACGAGGCCGGGCTGTTCTCTGTACCCCGTGACTACGCCGACGTCGACCGCGCCGCCGACAATCATCTCCACAACTTGCGCCGACGTGCCGGTATGAATGCTCAGCTCGACTCCCGGCCAGTTTTCGCGGAATTTGCGGAGGTATTGAGGAAGAACATAGGTTGCGGCGGTGCTGCTTGCCCCAACGGCTAGCCTGCCGGCGGCTCCGGTCGCCACATCGCCAACCGCGGACTCGGCTTCGGCGGCGAGGCGCAGGATCTCGGTTGTGTAGCGGTGCAGCACTTCGCCGGCAGCAGTCAGACGGACGGTGCGGCCAAGGCGCTCAAAGAGTCGCGTGCGCAGCTTGGCTTCGAGCGAGCCGATTTGACGCGTCACCGCAGGCTGAGTCAGGTAGAGCGCTTCGGCCGCCCGCGTAAAGCTTCGGTATTTTGCCACCGCTTCGAAGGCATGGAGCTCGTGAAGCTCCATTACTGGTCCGGGGAAAACTGCAGAAGAGACTTGCGCAGTTTACAGACGACGGTGTAGGCTGGATCGAACACATTGGCGATTTCGTACTCGACGCACTGGCCCAGCAGGGCATGCGCGCCAAGCATATCCAGCTTGTATTCGTCGATGAGCCAGCGAGACATCTCGGTTGTGGCGTGCTGAAGCGCCTGATCCAACGGGCGAGCGTTTCCGGCGGTCAAAATGTGCGTCTCGTTTTCCGCCCGCGGCCAGCCGATTTTGCGGCCCTTCTGGACGCGGACGGTGAACTGGACGTCGAACGAAACTTCGACCCCCGTGCCGACGATCTCGCCATCGCCCTGCACGGCGTGGCCATCCCCCAGGAAGAAAAGCGCGCCCTCCGCTGCAACCGGGAAGTACACGGTAACGCCCCGTTCGAATCCTTTATAGTCCATATTGCCACCGTGCGGACCGGAGGTCGCCGTCGATATCGCCTGCCCTCGCTCCGGAGCAACCCCGAAACACCCCAACATCGGACGCATAGGCACGGTGAACTTCCCAAGACGCGTTATAGGCCGGACAAGCGTGGCTGTCCCGGCGGCCAGGTCGAGCTCCCAATCGGCCCTACCCCACTCCTTTGCAGGTGGAAGCTCCGTGGCATACTCGGGATCGACCACGTTTGGCGAAAGGTATGTCCCCGTCCAGCCATGGGTACGATTCGGCCAGAGGTGATCGAAGGTGACGGCGAGAGTGTCGCCAGGCTCGGCTCCATCGATATAGAACGGACCTGTCTGCGGATTGCCGCCCTGAGAAACGCGGCTCCCCGAGCTGTCCCAGCCGCCCGCATCAACGGTCGTCGTTATGACGGTGTCGCCGTCGGCAATTCGTAGCGCCGGCTCGTAGGTTCCAATGGCGGTATAGTAATGTACCGGTTTGAAGTGGTGTGTCGGCATGCATGGCTCCCTATCGTATACGGTTCCGTTGAATCCGAACCCACAGTCGTGAGATTGACCGTTCCATTTGGCTGCCGCTCGATCGCCCGTTAGAGGGCATTGATGACTATCTTGGACCTCAGTGAAGTCAGTGTACAACGTTCAGTTACATTGAGTCAACATCCAGGTATTCGCAACTCGAATGACGATCTCGGCGGTTCGACGACCACAGATACAATCATGTGTCCGACTCGGAATTACCGGGTTTCGACGAAATACTTCAGTATCGGCAGCACTTGACAAAATATGAATATATCGGTATAAATATATTATTATGGACGCTCAAAAGCAACCAGGAGTTAGCGGCTTGATTGACATGGAGACACTGAAACGAGTGGCTCCCATTCTACGTAACGCCTCCCATCCGCTCAGGCTTCGTATCCTGGACTACCTGGACCAGTCGGCGGAACCGCGAACGGTAAGCGACATTATCGATGCCGCCGGCGCGGGACAGGCAGTGGTAAGCCAGCAATTGCGCTTATTGAAGGACCAGGGCGTGCTCTCTGCGCGGCGAGACGGCAACTTCGTCCTTTACTCAATCGCCGACAGGAGCGTTTTGCTGCTACTGCAGTGCATACGTCAACATCAACTGGCACGAACGTAAGTACCTCGTTACGTATTCTAACGAGCCCTATGGTCTAACATATGGAAATGATTATATTTCTATATTATTATCCGCTTCACGGGTGGAATCCGTCAATGCGCGGATGTTATCCTGTTGACATTAGTGTTACATTAGACGATACGGCGACTCGTTTAAGTCGGATACAGAGCTGGGCGCCGCCCTTACGCGCTACTTGTCGATTTTGCTGTACCATGAGGAGTTACGTTGATGGAACATAGTCCGGAGCCCGTCACGCGCATCGGACAAGCGGGGACTTCAATACCGATGCGCCTCGGTCGCTGGATCGGCGCTGGTCTTCTCGTGCTCCTACTGCCTATCGCGGGCTGGTTGTATCTGCAGAGTCATCGCTCAACGCTTCGCCCCGGTTCAAACTCCCAGCGGTCCGTCACTGCCGTAACGGTAGGAACACGGACTGTAAGCCCTACAGCCTCGCCGTTGACCGTCGAGGTTACGGGTACCGTACACGCACAGTTCGAAGCCCCCATCTCCGCCAGGGTTATCGCTCGCGTACAGAGGGTGCTCGTAAACGAGGGAGACCGGGTTCGCAAAGGCCAGGAGTTGATTTTCCTGGAGGGCCGCGATCTAGATGCCGCAGTCTCGCAGGCCAACGCCAGTCTCCGCACCGCCGGAGTCGGCTATGACAATGCATGCATAGCCGCCCGCATGGAAGCCTCCCTAAGCGCTGCACGCATTGCCGAAGCACGATCGAAGCTCGCGCAGAGTGAAGCGGCTCGAAAGACTGCCGAGGCAAAGCTGGATATGGTTGCGGCCGGCCCACGCCGTCAGGAACGCCAAGAGGCCGTCCTGGCAGTCTCTCTGGCGAAATCCAATCTCTCGCTAGCCGAAAGCACGTTGGTCCGGATGGCCGCACTGTTCAAGGAGGGCGCGATCTCCGCGCTGCAGTACGATCAATATCACGCCCAATTCGAGGTTGCCAAGACACAGTTCGAAGCGGCGCGGCAGAGCAAGAGTATCGTCGATGAAGGAAGTCGGGCAGAGGAACTCCGTGCCGCGCAACAGGCTGTTCTGCAGGCGCGGGCCGGCGTCCAGGAAGCAGAAGCGGGGCTGAAATCTGCGCAAGCAAATGTGATGCTGGTAGATCTGCGCGAGAAGGACATTGAAGGGGCTGAGGCCCGGATCGGTCAATCACGGGCCGGCTTGCAGATTGCGACAGTCACCCGTGATTACGCAACTATCGATTCTCCCTTCGATGGCGTCATCTCGAAACGACTGGCAAATCCCGGCCTGATGGCAAATCCCGGCGTTCAGCTCTTGACAATTCAGGGTGGATCGCTGCGGCTGGAAGCAATCGTTCCTGAGAGCGTTCTCAATTCCGTTAGAAAGGGCGCCAGTGTCCCAGTTCGACTCGATGCTCTGGGTCAGAGGGCATTAGTGGGCCGAGTCATAGAGATCGCTCCCCAAGGTGATTCGAGCAGCCATTCCTTTGTTGTGAAGGTTATGCTTCCGCCTGGAACCGGGGCCGCGCCCGGAATGTTCGGTCGTGCGCGGCTTACCACAGGCACGGAAATGCGTCTAACCGTGCCTGCGTCCGCACTCACTGAGCGCGAAGGCTTATATTATCTTTATGTGGTGGATGGCAGTCGGCATGCCCGTCTGCGGATGGTTACGGTAGGCGAGGTTTCAGGGGACCGAGTCCCGGTCCTATCCGGTCTTAACTCTGGCGAACGCATCGTGACCACGGGCCGGGAGCTGGTAACAGACGGCTCACTGCTAATTGAGGGATCAAGGTAAGGCTATGCAGTCCGATCAAGAACACTCGCCGGGTCGAGTGGGAGTGGCCGGTCGAATAGCCGCGGCGTTTATCAACTCCAAACTTACGCCGCTGATAATTATCGCCTCACTCCTGCTCGGCCTGTTCGCAGTCCTTAGGACGCCTCGCGAGGAGGAGCCCCAAATTATCGTCCCCATGATGGACGTCATGGTCGCCATGCCGGGTTCGACCGCGAAAGAGGTCGAGCAACGGATCGCGGTTCCCATGGAGAAGCTGCTTTGGGAGATACCGGGCGTCGAGTATATCTACTCTACATCCAGTCCCGGACAGGCCCTCGCTATCGTTAGATTCTACGTCGGCCAGGACCAGGAGGCTGCGCTTGTTCGGCTTCGCGAGAAGCTGCAATCGCACTACGATATCATCCCACCCGGCGCCTCGACGCCGATCATCAAGCCACGATCGATCGACGACGTCCCGATCCTTGCGCTGACCCTGCACAGCTCCCGTTACGACGGCGCCGCACTGCGGCAATTCGCCTCGCGTGTCGAAACAGCGATCAAACAAGTGGACAACGTCTCCGAGACCACATTGATCGGCGGAAGTCGCCGTGAAGTAAGCGTAACTCTTGATAAAGCGAGACTAACCGGTTATGGACTTACGCCGGATGCGGTGGCTCAGTCCATCCAGGCCACAAACCAGCGGACTGATGCAGGCGGATTTGCCCGGAACAACGTCGATCTCTCCGTAAAAGCAGGGGCTTTCCTCCGAACTCCCGGTGACGTGGGCAGCGTGGTGGTCGGCGCGGCCAGCGGGCATCCCGTGTTTGTCCGAGATGTCGCTGCCGTTCAGGATCGACCGGAGGAGCCGGTTCAGTACGTTCAATTCGGCTTTGGCAGGGCAGCCAAGGAGACAGAGCAGTCACTCGAACCGGCGGTCACGATCTCGGTTGCCAAGCGTCCAGGTAAAAATGCGGTGGACATCGCCAGAGCCGTTCTGGCCAAAGTGGACAGCCTTAAGGGTCGGCTCCTGCCTTCCGACGTTACGATCACGGTTACGCGAAACTATGGTGAAACCGCGGCAGAGAAGTCCGGCGACCTCCTGTACCATATGCTGATCGCCGTCGTTTCGGTCACGCTTCTAATTGCCTTTACACTCGGCCGGAAAGAGGCCCTTGTCGTGGGCGTCGCAATCCCGGTTACGCTCGCTCTCACTCTGCTGATATTCTATCTCTACGGCTATACGCTGAACCGCATCACGCTGTTTGCGCTCATCTTCTCCATTGGCATACTCGTGGATGATGCCATTGTGGTCGTCGAAAACATCGTTCGCCACTACCGCTTGCCGGAAGGTGAACGCCGGCCAACTCTGGAAGCGGCGATCCATGCAGTGGATGAGGTTGGCAACCCAACGATCCTGGCCACGTTTGCGGTCATTGCGGCGATTTTGCCGATGGCCTTTGTTGGCGGCTTGATGGGACCGTACATGCGCCCCATCCCCATTGGCGCTTCAGCCGCAATGCTGTTCTCGCTCATTGTTGCGTTTATCGTTACGCCGTGGGCGGCATTCAGGCTGCTCCGCGGAGTGCACGGCAAACTGCATGGTAGCAAACAGGCGCTTGAAGCGGTTCAGGACGACGCGATCACGCGCGTCTATCGCCGTATCATGACACCATTACTGCGCTCATGGACGGCGCGCACGGTCTTCTTTGTGAGCGTGATCGGCCTGTTGGCCGGCGCGATGTCGCTTGTGGGATTCAAATTTGTAACAGTCAAGATGCTTCCGTTCGACAACAAAAACGAGTTCCAAATCCTTGTCGACATGCCGACCGGCACTACACTGGAGCAGACCGCCGCCGCTACCCGTGCTCTTGGCGACTATGTCGCAACGATCCCGGAAGTGGAGAACTACCAGCTTGTGGTCGGCGCAGCCAGTCCGTACAATTTCAACGGACTGGTTCGCCACTACTATTTGCGAAACCAGCCCAATCAGGCGGACATTCAAGTGAATCTGGTGGGAAAGGGCGAGCGAAAAGCCCAGAGTCATGCGATTGCAAGTCGCATACGACCCGACATCGAGCGAATCGCAACGCAGTGGGGCGTGCGCGTCAAGATATCCGAAATCCCGCCTGGTCCGCCGGTGCTTCAGACACTGGTAGCGGAGATCTATGGCCCGACGGGAGCTCGGCGAACCGAAGTTGCACGGGAGGTAAAGCACATCTTCGAATCCACTGCGGGAGTTACCGACGTGGACTGGTATGTGGACGACGATCGTCCGACGGTTCAGTTGATCGTGGACGGCGAAAAGGCGGCGTTGAACGGCGTCGACATCCAGACGGTCAACCGGACCATCGGCATAGCGCTCTCAGGGTCGCCGGTCGGCCTGGCGCATGATGAGACCACACGGGAAGACATTGCAATAGTGCTGCGGCTTTCGAAACCAGAACGAAGTGGAATAAATGAGATCGCCTCTCTTTTCGCGGCAGCGAGAGACGGACATCTGGTACCTTTGCGTGAATTGATAAAATCGGTCCCGATCCCGACGGAGAAAACGATTTATCATAAGAATCTGATGCCGGTGGTATATGTTACCGGCGACGTTACCGGAAGGAAGGAGAGTCCCGCCTATGCGATCTTTGCGATGAACGATAAGCTGGCCAAGCTAAAACTTCCGGAAGGAAATCGGCTCGAAGTCCTAAATCTCGCCATGCCGATGAGCACGGACAAACCTGTCGTGAAGTGGGACGGCGAGTGGCACATCACCCTGGAAGTATTCCGTGATATGGGAATTGCTTTTGCGGTCGTGCTTGTGCTGATCTACATCCTTGTAGTTGCCTGGTTCCAGTCATTCAAGACGCCTCTCGTCATCATGGCTCCGATCCCGCTGACGCTTGTCGGCATTCTGCCCGCGCACGCTTTGATGGGTGCTTTCTTTACCGCGACTTCCATGATTGGGTTTATCGCGGGAGCAGGTATCATCGTTCGCAATTCAATCATCCTGGTCGACTTTATCGAACTGCGGCTTCGGGAAGGGATGTCGCTGGAGGATGCGGTTGTCGATGCCGGGGCAACGCGCTTTCGCCCCATGCTGCTGACCGCGGCGGCAGTCATCGTAGGATCTTTCGTCATTCTATTCGACCCGATATTCCAGGGATTGGCGATAGCGCTGATGGCCGGTGAGATCGCCTCCACGCTGCTCTCGCGCCTGGCGGTCCCCGTGCTCTATTACCTGATGAAGAGGCAGGAATTAAGCCGCGCAGCGCGGCTCGGTCAACCGACGATCGGCGAATTGGCACACGAAAACGAACTGCCCGAGATGGCTGGCAATCGCCCTTAAGAGGCACAAAGGAGATCGATATGACCCTGAAAGGAAGGCCCGCATACGGCCTCACCGTTACGCTCGGCTCTACGTTTGAAGAGGCTGTCGCTCACGTAAGAGAGTCCTTCAAAGAAGAGGGATTCGGCGTCCTTACCGAGATGAACGTGCAGAAGACGCTACAGGAGAAGTTAGACTTCAAAATTGACGCGTACACCATCCTCGGGATGTGCAATCCCGTACTCGCCTCGCGCGCGATTACCGCGGAGCCAAATATCGGTCTGCTTCTGCCCTGTAACGTGCTTATAGCCCAGCGGGGTGTTCTGGTCCACGTCAGCGCGCTTGATCCGCTTCTGATGGTGCCCATGACCGGCAACGAAGCGCTGCAGCCTATCGCCCAGGAAGCGCGTGAACGGATCGACCGGGCTCTATCTCGCCTGAAGTCCTGATTGCACAGACGGTCATCCGACGGCCACTCCCGGCAGGTCTGGACCGAACACACCATGGCGGCAAATGGCCGTAGCTCTTTGAAAAGGAGGTTTGGCTCAATTATGGATTGGCTATATTTCGTGGCGATTCTGGCAGTCTGGATCCTCTTGCAGCGCGTTATCTTGCCGAAATTAGGTGTTTCCACTTGAATGGCGCCAGGCGCTTGCGCGGTGGAACCGCGCAAGGATGAACAG